>CAZDNN010000047.1:0-19817 GCA_964506385.1 uncultured Planctomycetota bacterium | reverse complement strand
ATCTGCACGCCGTAGTCGAGATAGAGCTCGAAGGGATTCGTGGCGATGGCCACGTCGCCGAGACGCAGAACGTGCATCTCGAAGGGGAAATGGGGGTCGGTCTTGTGCCGCTCGAACCGCTCGATGATCGCGGGGTCGCGGACGAGAGCGGCGCGCTCCCTCGGGTTGAGCTTGCCCTTCTTCTTGAGCTGCTCGAGCCGCGCCCTGGCCTCGGCAATGTCCTTCGCGGTGACCTTCCGCGCAGGGAGCTTCACGTCGAGCACGCGGTGGACGAGGGGGACGCCCGTGCGGATGTCCTTTCTTGCGAACTCGATGGTGTCGTCCACGGCGGCGACGATGCGGCGGGCGATCTCCTGGGTGCGTGTGAGGCCGCGGAGCTTGCGCATCCGCTCCTCCGCCGCCTTGTACCACAGGGTGTGCGGCGACTGGTCGCCCGCCGGCGCGCACCAGCCGAGCACGCACAACTCCTCGCCATACTTGGCCCGAAGCTGCTCGCGGACGTCGTGCCAGAAGTCGGCGTTCACGGTGCTGCGGCCCTCGACCTCCTGCGACGGGCACGCCAGGCAGATCCCGACTGCCTTCAGGGCTCTCTGGCCATCCCAGAAGAAGAGCATGTCGACGCCGTGGTCTTCGTAGCCTTCGAGGGAGCGGAAGTCGGGCCGGTCGGTCTTGCCGTACATCTGGCTTCTGCCGTTCTCGTAGGCCACGCGGCGGTTGCGGCCGACGACGGCGTGGCCGAAGGTCCAGCTCACCCCGCCCGGCTTGCGGCTCTCCCACGCCCTTACGACGATGTCGCAGAGCCGCTCGACCAGGAACTCGACGAACTCCGGCCCCCGCATCACCCCCGTCTCCGGGATGTCGTAGGCGTACCACCGCTCGATCATCACGGGCGCCGTGTGGGTGTGCGTCGCGCTGAGGAACGCCTTGCGGACGTCGAGGCCCGGCAGCCTGGCCTTGAGGGCCTCGCGGAAGCGGTCCTGCACGCCTTCGCGGATCGCCACGAGGTCACACGAGACCATGATGGCCTGGTCGAGCACGTCGTCGCCGGCTCGCGACTCGATGGCCACCGCCGTCGCCGTCACTGGGTTGTCCACCGACCGCGCGATGCGGGTGTGGAACTGCCCGGAGAGCGGCACAGGCTTGTCCGGCGTGATGCTCGTCGTCGCGGCGCCGATCAGCAGCTCGGCCGCATCGGCTCCCTTGGCCGCCGCTACGGCGAGCACGAAGGGCAGAGCGTAGAGACACACAGCGACGGCAACGCTCCGTTCCATTCCCTGACTCCAGGCTAGAGGGAAGATGGCTCACTGGGCCTTGGCCGCGACCACGGTGGCGACGGCCTTTGGGTCGAGCTTCGAGGGGTCCTCGGGGAACTTGTGGGGCACGAGCCACCACTCCTCGGTGAACGAGGCGCTCTGCCCCGGCGCGATGTTCGTCCTCGGGCCGATGGGCTCGAGCTCGCAGTAGATGTCCTTGTAGTACCATATCGAGATGGTGAAGGCCGCCATCTCGTTGTACATGCGGTCGGGATACGTGGGGAAACGCTTGACGAACATCAGGCCGTTGCGCATCAGGTAGGCGAGCCAGCCGGCGTGGCTGTCGATGCCGAGCTTCGGCTCCTTCGGCGCGCCGTGGATGATGAGCCAGTCGTCGGAGACCGAGATGTTCGGGTCCTCGGGCCGGAAGTTGATCACGGGGCCGGGGCCGTACATCACGTACTTGTTGGGGAAGCGGTTGCCGGGCGTCAGCGGGATGACGACGATGCCGCCGCCGTGGGCGAAGGTGCGGCTCCAGTGGCACCAGTGCTTCGCCTCGGCCGACACGTTCTTGATGGTCTGGGTGAAGCGGAGGTGGGAGGTCTTGGGGTCGAGCTCGAAGTCGCGGATGAGCTGGACGCCAGTTGGCTTGTCCTCGACGCTGGTGAGCCTTGCCTTGCGCGGCCCGGTGATCTCGGCGGTCCACGGCCCGGCCCAGAGCATCGGGTGCTTGGGGATCACCTGCTCGGGGCCGATGTCGCAGCGTCCTGCATCGCCCGCGCCGCCCGTCTTCGCCACGGGGTCGTAGACCTTCCCCGCCTGCTCGGCCTTCAGCGGCAGCGCGTTGACCCCCTTCCAGGCGTATTCGAGCACCCGCCCGCCGCACTGGTGGCAGAGGATCACGCGGCAGCTCGCATTCTCGAGCTTCACGCAGCCCTTGTAGCCGTGGAAGTCGATCCTGCCCGTGCCCACGAACTCCCCGGCCTGGCAGGCGGCGAGGGCGAGCAGGCAGCCGAGCGTCGCCACAATCCGCATCGCGATCCCCTTCCGGAGCCTGGTGCTGTGAGAAACCGGCTGGCCGCATCCTACGCCGTGCGGGGCGCTTCGTCAAGCGAGCGCTTGACTCGTACCCGCCCGCCTGCTCGCCGAGATGGGCATCACCCTCATCCCCATCGAGGAGGACGAGGGCAACGTCGATCGCTACTTCCTGAGCAAGCGGCTCGCCATCGAGCGGCGCACCGGCGGCGGCTTCATCAAGGGCATCATGGAGAAGACGCTGTTCACGTCCGCCATCTACCTCCGCGAGCACTTCCGCCTGGCCGTCCTCATCGTCGAGGGGCAGGTGAACTTCGAGCACGCCGGCTTCAGCCCCGAGGCGATCCGCGGCGCGCTCTCCTCGATGGTGCTGCTCTACGGAATCAACGTGGTCGCGACGCCCAATATGGTGATGGCTCGCGACCTGCTCCATCACTTCGGCTCCGTCCGCCGCATCGTCAATGCCACGGAGGACGAGTTCCGCTCGATGCGCGGCATCGGCGCCAAGAAGGCCAGGGGCATCGTGAAGGTGCTCAACGCCGAGTACGAGGCCGTGGATACCGAGCGGAACCTCGAGGACGCCATTGAGGCCGAGCCGTCGCTGCTCTTCCGGCAGCCGGTGGTGCAGGTCGCCCGCCAGCTCTACATCTTCTCCGACGAGGGGCGGCGGCACTTCGTCGACATGGTCTACCTCGACCCCGCGGCCGATGTGGTCTACTTCATCGAGCTCAAGCGTGGCCGCATCGCCCGCGAGCACGTCGCCCAGCTTCGCCGCTACCTCGACCATGCCTCCCACGCGGCGGCCATCGCCGCCTTCCTCCGCAAGGGCACGACGCTGCGCGGCCTGCTCGCCACCGTCGAGCCCGGCGGCCACGAGCCCGAGGACGACGACATCACGGTCCGCATCGTCGGCCGGAAGCGTGCCATCGCCGTCCTCAAACGCCTGCGCGCGCAGCGGCTGGCCGCAGTGTCCGGCTGAGCCGGCTGCCTTTCGCCCGCTCCGCGGGAAGTGAAAGCGGTGTCAGGCCACCGCACTCCAAAGAAGACTCCGTCTTGCCAGCTAGCGCGCGCCGCGGGGCCTCTGGAGTGCGGCGGCTCGACGCCGCTTTGGCTCGCAGCGGAGCGGCGTGATGGTGGCGGGCCCCCGACACTCGTCTTGAAGCTCCCGGCCGGGTGCGCTAGACTGGCATCGCGCGCCGAGCAGGGGGTGTTCATGCCACCCAAGCGACCGATCCCATGGGACCTGCGCCTTGTCAGCTACCTGTTCGTACTGATCGGCGTCCTCTCGGGGGTGGACATTGTCTGGCGGCTCCTCCACGATCAATCCACCCTCAATGTGGGTGTGCTCGGCATCTTTGTTGGGTGTGGGTTGTGACGGCGCCGACGGACGTTCCTGCGTTCTTCCGCTCCCTCCCTGAACTCGTGGGGGAAGGCGCCGTGCTCTACCTGGAGGGCACCCGCATCGACGAAGGGGCTGCCGCCTACCTGTCGCAGAGGCAGGCGCCGCACGCGCAGACCGTTCCGCGCTCGACATTGTGGCCCCGTCCGCAGTGCTTCCACATGCCCGCCACGGAGGCCTGTCTCGACGGGCTCGCGTCCCTCTCGGCCGCACGCGGCGGCGACCCGACCGCCGATCACGTCACCGTCTATCGCGACGGCCGGATGTTGCTCACTTGGTACGATGCCTTCTGCGGGGACGAGGTATATCTGTCGAAGGAGATCGCAGAGTCCGCGGTGGCTGCCTTCTGCGAGAGGGTTGGCTCGACGTTCCGACCGTTCGAGGGAAGCTCGCAAGCCGAATCCTGATTGAGGAGCACGGAATGCCCGCCGGTGTTGACCTCCGCTCACTTGCCGAGCTGACCGCTCCGGAGCGGGCCTTCCTGAGCGTCTATCTCTCCCGCCCGAAGGCGGTGGGGGAGCTGGACCGCCGCTTCAGGGCCGTGCGGCGCGCGCTGAAGGCGGGCGGCGAGGCGGCGAAGGACGAACGCGAGCACTTTGACGAGAACGTCAAGCTCGTCCGCGACTACCTCGACAAGCATCCCCCGAAGTCGGGATCGCTGTGTCTGCTGGCGTGCTGGGCGCTCGATTTCTTCAAGGCGATCCCGCTCGCGGCGCCGGTGCCTGACCTGGTGATGATCGATGCGTCGCCTTACCTGCGGCCGCTCGCGGAGCTTGAGGACGAGTATGAGAACGTGGCGGTGGTGGTGGCCGATAACAAGAAGGCGCGGATCTTCGTGGTCTCGTCCGCCGTCGCCGGCGACGCCGAGGTGGTCAAGGGCAACGTCAAGAACCATGTCCGCAAGGGCGGCTGGTCGCAGCAGCGCTACGAGCGCCGACGCGACAAGCAGCTCCTGCTCTACGCCCGCGAGATCGCCGAGGCCCTCGTGCGGCTGAGCCAGGAGGAGGACTTCCGCCGGATCATCCTGGTCGGCAGCAAGGAGACCCTGCGCGTCGTCCACGAGGAGCTGCCGCAGCGTCTCCGGGCCATGGTCGCCGAGAAGGCCGTCAACCTGGGCGGCAGCCGTGAGCACGAGACGGTGAACGCCGAGATCGCCGCGCTCTTCGCCGAGCAGGAGCGGCAGTCCGAGGCCGACCTCTGGGAGACGATCCGCGTCGCCTACCTCCGCGGCGGCCTGGGGATCGTCGGCATCGACGCCGTGCTGGCCGCCGCGCAGCAGGGCCGGGTGGAGACCGTCATCGTCGATCGCACCTACAAGCCCGAGGGCCGGCGCTGCCGCGACTGCGAGCATCTCGAGCCCCGTGTCGTCGAGGCCTGCCCCGCCTGCGGCTCGAAGTGCGTGTTCGCCGTCGATCTGGTCAGCGACCTGGTCGATCTCCTCGAGCGCACCAGCGCCACCATCGACTTCGCCGACCCCATCCCCACCCTCACCGACGCCGGCCGCGTCGCCGCGCTGTTGCGTTACTGAGCGCCGAGCCCCGCGCATCATGCTGGGAGGGCGAGGCTCCGGCCGAGCCGTCTTCCTGTCGCAGGGACGCGGCTCGGTGGGAGCCTCGCCCTCCCCCCGCTCTTCCTGCGTCAGCGCCTCCCGGAGGCCGGAACCGGAGATTGCCGTTGCGTTCTGGACCCGTCGCGCGCATAATCGGGATGGAGGAGCATGGTGGCCGCTGAGTTGAGGGAAGGAGAGAGCTATGCCGGCGCAGAAGCTCAAGGAGTTCCTCGACGGCAAGGGCGTGAAGTATGTGACCATCGGGCATTCGCCGGCGTTCACCGCCCCCGAGATCGCCGCGTCGGCGCACATCTCGGGCAGGGAAGTGGCGAAGACGGTGATGGTGACGATCGACGGTGCCATGGCCATGGCCGTGCTCTCGGCCAACCGCTCGGTGGACTTCGATCTGCTGGCGGCCGCCGCGGGCGCCGAGAAGGTCGAGCTGGCGAGCGAGGAGGAGTTCCGCGACCTGTTCCCCGGCTGCGAGGTCGGCGCCATGCCGCCCTTCGGCAATCTCTACGACATGGCCGTCTACGCCGACGAGGGCCTGGCCGCGGACGAGGAGATCGCCTTCAACGCCGGCAGCCACAAGGAGCTGGTGAAGATGGCCTGGAGCGACTATGTCGCGCTCGTCGAGCCGACCATCGCGGCCTTCGCGACGGCGCGGTGAGCGCGGCGGCGGAGGGGAGTTGGCAGCGGCAGCAGCAGTGGGCAGGTGCGGCTCATCGGAGGCGCGCCTTGTGAGGAGCGGGAGGCCGCACTCCCACTGCCGGGGGCAGAGGGGATCCGGGGGCACGTGCGGGCGCGCAAGATTCTTACACACGTTTTACAGCATGCCTCTTGAAAGCCGGGGCGGCGTGCAGTAGCGTGGCAGCAGTGGGGGAGATGTCACCCGTCTCTGTCAGGAGGATGGATGATGACTGGGCAAGGGAAAGCAGTGATGGCGTTGGCCTGCATCGCGGCTCTCGCTAGCGGTCTGGCCGCCGGCGAGCTGGCGACGCCGGGGAAGATCGAGGCCGTGACGCTCTATCGCGGCCAGGCGATGGTCATGCGGGTGGTGCCTGTGGACGCGCCCGCCGGCCCCGCCGAGCTGGTCGTGACCGACCTGCCCGAGAATATCGTCACGGGCAGCATCTACGCCAGCGCCGAGGGCGAGACCCAGGTCCGCGCCGTCCGCTACCGCACCCGCGCCGTGGGCCAGGCGCCCCGAGAGGAGGTGCGGCAGCTCACCGAGGAGAAGGAGGCCCTCGACCTCGAGCTCCGCAAGATCCAGCACCAGCGCACCATCCTGAGCAAGCAGGACGCCTATCTGACCAAGCTCCACGATTTCGTCGCACCTACGGCCAAGGTCGAGATGACGAAGGGCGTCCTCAACGCCGAGGAGCTCCAGAAGCTGACGACCTTCATGTTCGAGCAACAGCAGGCTGTCCAGGTGCAGCTCTTCGACCTCGGCGAGAAGGAGCGCGAGACGAAGAAGAAGCAGGAGCTGACCCAGCGGAAGCTCGCCGAGCTGACCCGCGGCAGCTCGAAGACCGTTCGCGAGGCCGTCATCTTCCTCGAGAAGCCCGCCGGCAACACCACCATCAAGCTCCACTACATCGTCAGCAACGCCAACTGGTCCCCCGTCTACAACCTCAATGCGACGAGCGGCGGCAAGGACGTGACGGTCGAGTACAGCTCGCTCGTCCAACAGATGAGCGGCGAGGACTGGGAGGGGGTGGAGCTGACCCTCTCGACGGCCTCGGCCGTGCTCGTCGCCGACGGCGTGACCCTGGCGCCGCTGTGGGTGAACCTGGTGCCGCGGGGCCGCAAGAAGTCGGGCGTGGCCGAACTCGAGCGCACCATCCGCACCTCCCAGAGCCAGATCGCGCAGTACAACCGCAGCCGCGACCAGGTGCTCGACTTCGAGGGGCAGATCAGCGTGCAGTGGGACCTCAACAAGGCGGCCAACATCCTGAACGACGCCGAGCTCGTCTCCCGCAGCGAGGACATGCGGCGGCTCCAGCAGCTCGTCCAGAAGCGCACGTCCGGCCTCAGCGTCAACTACAAGATCCCAGGCCGCGTCAGCGTCGCCAGCCGCAACGACCAGCAGATGGTCCGCATCGCCGAGCTCAAGCTCCCCGCCACCTTCTACAACGTCGCCACCCCGCTGCTCACCGAGTACGTCTACCGCCAGGCCGACGTCGTCAACAACTCCAACACGGCGCTGCTCGAGGGCACGTCGAGCGTCTACCTCGACGGCGAGTTCGTCGGCAAGGGCAGCATCCCCATGACCGCCCGCGGGCAGAAGATGGTGGTCGGCCTCGGCATCGACCCGCAGCTCAGGGCCTGGCGCGAGTTCATCTCGAAAACCGAACGCACCCAGGGCGGCAACAAGGAGGTCAGCTTCAGGTACCGCCTCGTGCTCGACAACTACAAGGACAAGCCTGCGGCCGTCCGCGCCTTCGACCGAGTGCCCTACGGTGACTCGAGCATCCGCCTCACCCTCGACGAGGCGACGGAGAAAGCACTGAGCACTGACAAGGAGTACCTCAGGGCCTTCAGGCCGAACGGCATCCTGCGGTGGGACACCGAGGTGCCAGCGAGGTCGGCGGCCGAGACGGCCCACATCGTGGCGTACGGCTTCACCCTCGAGTTCGACCGCAACCTCGACCTCAGCGCCATGCCCGTCGGCGCCGCCGAGGAGAAGGCCAAGCAGCAGTTCGAGATGGAGATGCGCATGAAGCGGTAGCGGCGACTTGCGCTCGCGCCGCGCCCCCGCCCCACTGTCCGCTCTCGCCCCCATCCGCCACGGGGCGGATGGGGGCGCCTCTCCGTGCCTCCGTTGGGCTTTCCCGTCAGAGCGTCTTCCAGTAGAATGGCGAGCAGAGACGGCGAACGCCATCGGAACGTGACGGAGGCAGTGATGCCCGATCCCCAGTTGCATCTCGCGCGCGCCGTAGCAGCAGCGCTGCTCTGCGCGACCTCAGCGGCCGCAGCCGACTGGCCGGCATACCGCGCCGACGCGGCCCGCAGCGGCTACGTGGCGGAGACGCTGCCGAAGGCGCTGTCGTTGCGCTGGACCTACCGGCCCCGTCATGCGCCTATGCCCGCGTGGTCGGGGCGCGACACGCGCACACCGTTCGACCGCGCCTTCCACGTCGCTGTCGCTGGCCGGACCCTCCTCTACGGCAGCTCCGCCGACGGCAAGGTCCATGCCCTCGACGCGGCTACCGGCGCCGAGCGATGGGCGTTCCACACCGGTGGCCCCGTCCGCTTCGCACCCGCCGTCTGGCAGGATCGGGTGTTCGCCGTCAGCGACGACGGCTTCCTGTACTGCCTCGCGATCGGCGATGGCCGTCTGGTGTGGAAACGCCGTGGCGGCCCCGTGGACAGCATGGTGCTGGGCAACGGCCGCATGATCTCGCGATGGCCCGCTCGCGGGGGGCCGGCCATCGCCGACGGGATCGTCTACTTTGCCGCCGGCATCTGGCCGTCCGAGGGCATCTATCTGTACGCCCTCGACGCTGCCACGGGCGAGGTCCAATGGTGCAACGACACGGCCGGCTACCTGTACATGCCGCAGCCTCATCCCGGCGCCAACGCGCGCAGCGGGGTGTCTGCGCAAGGCCATCTCGTCGTGGCTGGCGACAGGGTGCTGGTGCCCACGGGCCGCGCGGTTCCCGCAGTCTTCGACAGGGCGACCGGTGAGTTCCTCTACTTCCACCTCCAGCGCTACCGCAGCCTGGGCGGCTCGCAGGTCGTCGCCGCAGCCCCGCATTTCCTCCACTGCAACGCCGTTTTCGACTTGGCGAGCGGGAAGCGCATCTGTGTAGGGATCCCCACCGACGCGGTGGCTGTCACCCCCGACCGTGTGGTCTATGCTGTCGGGAAGGAGATCGTGTCCGTCGGCCGGGGGGAGATGGTCATCCAGCGGGAGAGCGTTGACCGCAAGGGCAAGAAGACGGTGCGCACGGCGCTCGGCGAGCCCGTGTGGCGCATGGCGAGTCCCCACGGCGACACGCGCCTGCTGATCGCCGCTGGCTCGACCGTCGTCGCCGCCGGCGCAGATCGGGTGAGCGTGCTCGACATGGCCTCAAGCACGGTGCTGCTCAGCGCCCAGGTGGACGGCGTGCCTGGCGGCCTGGCCGTGTCCGGGGGCCGGCTCTTCGTCAGCACGGAGAAGGGGACGATCCACTGCTTCGCCGAGCAAGCCCCTGGCGGCGGGAAGACGATCGAGGGGAAGGCGGGAGCACCGCGCGGCGCCGCCGACGCCCTCTTCGCAGCCGCCGCCGACGAGATCGTCCGCGCGACCGGGATCGCGGAGGGCTACTGTCTCGATCTAGCCTGTGGCGGCGGCGCGCTGGCCTCGGCGCTCGCAGAGCGCACGAAGCTCCAGATCTGCGCCATAGACAACGACCCCCAGAAGGTGGCGCTCGCACGCAAGCGGCTCGATGCGACGGGCCTCCTCGGCGCGCGAGTTACCGTCCTTCTGGGCGACCCCGCCAGGACGCCGTTCCCGAAGTGGTTCGCGAATCTCGTCGTCTCCGGCCGCTCGGTCACCGACGGTCCTGGTGTGGTGCCCGCCGACGAGATGCGTCGCCTCCAGCGGCCCTACGGTGGCGTGACCTGCATCGGGAAGCCCGGCGCGATGACGACGACGGTACGCGGCGCCGTGGAGGGCGCTGGGACGTGGACCCATCAATACTGCGACCCGGCCAACAGCAACTGCTCGGCAGACACGGTCAGAGGGCCGCTCGGCGTACTGTGGTTCACCGACTTCAACTTCCAGATGCCCAGCCGCCACGGCCGCGGCCCGGCGCCGCTGTTCCACGACGGCCGGCTCTTCGTCGAGGGGGTGAACGCGCTGCGCGGCGTCGATGCCTACAACGGCCGCATCCTGTGGGAGTATCCGCTGCCGGGCGTCCTCAAGGCCTACGACGCGGAGCACATCATGGGTGCCTCGGGCACGGGGAGCAACTTCTGCGTCACGTCCGACGCCGTCTTCGTCCGCGTCGGCGGCAAATGCCTCAAGCTCGATCCCGCCACGGGCAAGCTGCTCGGGGAGCTCGACACTCCCGCTCAGGCCGATGGCGAGCCCGCCGCCTGGGGCTACATCGCCAGTGTCGGCGGGACGCTGTTCGGCACGCTACCTGACGTCAGGCACATCGTCAAGTGGACCTACCGCCGGGGCGACATGCGGACGCAATTCACCGAATCCAGGCTGCTGTTTGCGACGGACGCGAAGACAGGGAAACTGACGTGGTGCTACGAGCCGCGACACTCGATCCGCAACAACACCATCGCCATTGGCCGTGGCCACGTGTTCCTGATCGATCGGCCAGTCGCGCTCCGCGACCTCCTCGACCAGCAGGTGGCCAAGTGGCGGGGCCGCCCCGTCGCCGAGCATCCCACCGGAGTGCTCGTGGCGCTGAACGCCGCCGACGGGAGCGTTGCCTGGCGAGCGACCGACGACATCTACGGCACGGTCCTGGCGCTCAGCGAGGAGCACGGCGTCTTGGTCATGGCCTACCAGCCCACGCGCTTCAAGCTCGCGTCCGAGCTCGGCGGCCGCATGGCGGCGTTCCGCGCCGCCGACGGCAAGCGTCTGTGGGACATCCGCGCCGCGTATGCCTCGCGCCTGGTCCTCAATGGCCGCACGATCTACGCCCAGCCCGGCGCCTGGGACCTGCTGACGGGGAAGCCGACGGGCTTCGCCTTCAGCCGCTCGTACGGCTGCGGCACGATCTCGGGCTCGCGCCACCTGCTGCTGTTCCGCTCGGCCACCCTCGGCTACGTCGATCTGACCCACGGCAACGCCACGGAGAACTACGGCGGCGTGCGGCCCGGCTGCTGGATCAACGCCATCCCCGCCGGCGGGCTCGTCCTGATGCCCGACGCCACCGACCGATGCACGTGCAGCTACCTCATCAAGACGTCAATCGCCCTCCAGCCCTACGGCCTTCGTCCGCCGGCGATCTCGCCCGAGGGCGCGGCCTCCCGCACGCCGATCACCGTGAAGCTCGGCCACGGGCACAGGGATGCCGAGGTCCGCTACACCCTCGACGGCTCCGTCCCCACGGGCTCATCGAGGCGATACACCGGCCCGTTTCGCCTGGCGAAGAGCGCCACGGTGCAGGCCCGTGCCTTCGCACCCGGGATGCCGCCCAGCCATATCGCCGAGGCCCGCTTCGTCATCGACCCTCACATCATCCCCATCGACGGCCCCCACTGGCGCGTCCTCGATTCGCCGGGCGGCAAGCCAGCCAACAGCAAGTGGCAGGTCGCCGGCGGCGTCGTCACCGAGCTGTCGAACCACTACAAGAGCGTGCCCGCCGACGCCGACTACAGGACCGACCACCCGGGCTCCTACCGCGTCTACACAGGCGGCCGCAGCTTCACCGACGGCGAGCTCTCCCTCGAGCTCGCCTCATCGGACAACGACGGCCTCGGCATCGCCTTCCGCTTCCAGGGCCGCGACCGCCATTACCTCTGGGCGATGGACGAGCAGCGCCGCTTCCACATCCTCGCCGTCAAGGATGGCGAGACCTACCGCATCCTCGCCAGCAGCAAGGCGGGCTACGCGAAGAACAAGTGGTACAAGCTCCGCGTCGTCCTCAAGGGGCCCAAGATCACCGTCTACCTCGACGGCAAGAAGGACCTGGAGGCCACCGACCCCACGCACCGCAAGGGGACCTTCGCCCTCTACGCCTGGGGCTGCGCTGGCGCCAAGTTCCGCGGGGTTCGCTGGAAGTAGCCCGCGGCATCGCTTCCGTCCTTGACACGCTCTGTGGCATCGTGCAAAGTATGTCCCTGCGTCGAGTGCTCGTCTCTGCCCGTTCTCCTTCAGATGGGGGTCTCAGCGATGGCCAAGAAGCTCGTGGACAGCCAGGGACGCACGCGGTACCGGTTTACGTTCGGGCCGTGGAACATCCACGAGGGGGCCGACCCCTTCGGGCCGCCGGTGCGCACGAGCTTCAGCTTCAACCAGAAGCTCGCCATGTACCGCGAGCTGGGCTTCGAGGGCGTGCAGTTCCACGACGACGACGCCGTCCCCGACATCGACGACAAGACGCCCCAGCAGATCGAGCGCAAGGCGAAGCAGGTGCGCAAGAAGCTCGACGACGCCGGCCTCGTCGCCGAGTTCGTCGCGCCCAGGCTCTGGGAGACCCCGCGCGGCATCGACGGCAGCTACACGTCGAACTCCGCCCGCGACCGCCGCTACGCCCTGGACCGCTCGAAGCGGGCCATCGACATCGCCCGCATCCTCGGCACCCCCAACATCGTCCTGTGGCTCGCCCGCGAGGGCACCTATGTGCGGGAGGCCAAGAACGCCATCGAGGCCTACCGCAAGCAGATCGACGCCATCGACCAGATGCTCGAATACGACCCCCAGTGCCGGATCCTCATCGAGCCGAAGCCCAACGAGCCGATGGACCATGCCTACGTCCCCACCATGGGCCATGCCGTCGCCGTCGCCTACATGACCATCGATCACACCCGCGTCGGCACGGTCATGGAGAGCGCCCACTCGATCCTCGCGGGGCTCGACCCCAGCGACGAGATGGCCTTCGCCCTGAGCGTCGGCAAGCTCTGGAGCGTGCACCTCAACGACCAGAACGGCCCGAAGTTCGACCAGGACCGCGCCTTCGGGATGGTGAACATTCGTCGCGCCTTCAACCAGGTGCGGATCCTGGAGCTGGGCGGTTACGGCCGGGCGGGCGAGATGGTCGGCCTCGACGTCAAGGTCATGCGCCCCCAGAAGAAAGCCATCTCGACCAAGCACCTCGCCCACAGCCGCGAGATGTTCCTCTGGCTCCTCGAGAAGGTCCGCACCCTCGACACAGAGGCCGAGGCCGCCCTCATCAAGGCCCGCGACTACGAGGGCCTCGACCGCCTCGTCATGCGTCACCTGATGACCGGGGACCTCCCCAAGCGGGTCTAGCACCATGAGGCGCCGCGACGCGAGTGCCGTGATGCGGGGGACGATCGCAAGGTCGTCCCCCGCTGCACGTTCTTGAGCCTCAGAGGATGGGGATGAGGATGAGACGCATCATCCGTGCCGTTGCGACATGGGTCGTGCTTCCTGCCCTTGGCCTGGCCGCTCAGGGGCAACTCGAGGAACGCTTCGACGGACAGCCGCGGTGGCAGGCGAGGACGGGGACGTGGCGGCAGGCCAACGGCGTCCTCAGCCAGATGGGGCAGGAGGAGGGGTTCGCGACGGTTCCGACCGAACGGCTGTCGAACCTGTCGGTCCGCGTCCGCGCGCGGCTGCCGAAGGACGTCGTCGAGGGCTATGCCGGCATCGCGTTCGGGCTCGACGAGCAGGGGACGGGCTGGGTGGTCTACCTCGCGCGGCATCTGAAGTCGCAGCGAGACAACCTGGTGAAGCTGCGGCGGCTGACCCGCGGGCACGTGGGCGACGCGAACCTGGCCTGGGTGAAGCACCCCATCGAGCGGGGCACGTGGCACGAGCTGCGGGTCGAGACGGCCGCGGGGCGGGTGCGGGTCCGCGTGGACGGCGAGCGGCTCTTCACGGACCACGTCGGGCGGCCGATTGCGGGTGGGATCGGGCTCTGGACGCTCAAGAGCGCGGTGGACTTCGACGATCTGCGCGTCGGGCCGTCGGGGCTCGCGCCACGGGGCGGGCGGCCGAAGCGGTTCGCCCGCGTCAATCCCATCTTCCCGTCGGTCCTACGGAAGCGGCTCGTGCTCGACGGCGAGTGGCAGTTCCGGATGGACCCCGAGGACAAGGGGCAGGAGGAGGGTTGGGCGAAGGGGGAGGTGGACTTCCCCGACACGATCCGCGTGCCTGGGGCGTGGGAGGCGCAGGGCTTCGGCGGCGAGAAGATCGCGCTGCGTTACCAGGGCACGCCGGTGTGTCTGCGGGGCAGCTACCGGGGCGCGGCGTGGTACCGCAAGAGCGTCGCGATCCCCGCCGATTGGAAGGGCAAGCGGGTGTGGCTGAAGCTCGGCGGCGTGCAGCCGTCGGCCCTGGTGTGGTGCAATGGTGTCTACCTGGGCTTCCACGACCGCTACTTCGAGCCCTTCAAGTTCGACGTCACCGATCTCGCGAAGCCGGGCGAGACATGCAGGGTGGTGGCTCGGATCGACAATCGCGATCAGCCCGCGTCGTTCGGCCAGGGGGGTGGGGCGGGCGGCTGCCTGACCATCCTGTGGCCGTGGGGCGGCATCCATCGCAGCGTCGAGCTCGAGGCCACCGCGCCCGTCGCCATCCAGCGGGTCGAGATCGTGCCCGACCTGGACCGCTGCGTCGTGGACCTCAAGGTGCACCTCGAGGACGAGGTCGAGGCCACGAAGGGTCTGGCGCTGGCCGCGCACGTGCTGCCCGTCTTCAACACGCGCATCGGCCTCGGCGGTACCGCACGGACGCCGGTCACCCAGCAGGTCGCGTCGCTGTCCGTGCCGGTCAAGCTCGTCCGCGCCTGGTCTCCAGAGGCCCCGCACCTCTACAAGCTGGACGTGGCCGTGGTGGTCGGCGACCAGGCTATCGACCTGTGGAGCGACCGCTTCGGTTTCTGCAAGCGCGAGGTCCGCGGCAACGACGTGTTCCTCAACAACCGCCAGGTCTTCGTCCGCGGCTACGGCAACGACTGCGTGTATCCGCTCACCCTCGCCCCGCCCGCGTCGCGCGACTTCTACAGGAAGCGCTTCAAGCTCGCGAGGGCCTACGGCTTCACCTACACCCGCCACCACACGTGGGTGCCGCTGCCCGAGTACTTCGACGCGGCCGACGAGGTCGGCATCATGCTCCAGCCCGAGCTGCCCTACGGCGGCCCGCCCGAGCGGATGGACGCCCTCATCGCCAACTACCGCAACCACCCCTCGCTCGCCACCTACTCGATGACCAACGAGAAGAGCGGCGGCAGCGCCGAGCTGGCCAGGCTCTACCGCCACGCCAAGGCCGCCGACCCGACACGCTTCGCCATCGACAGCGACGGCAGCCGCGGCCCCGTCCGCGACACCTCCGACCTCTGGCTCATCTACGGCACCCCGCCGGACACCGACCCCGCCTTCCGCACCAAGCCCGTCCTCTACCACGAGTTCCTCAACCTGCCCACCATCGCCGACCCCGCGGCCCTCACGAAGTTCACAGGCGGCTTCAAGCCCACCGCCATGGCCGACCTCGCCGCCTACGCCAAGGCCAAAGGCCGAGAAGAGGAGGTCCGCGCGGCGGTGCAGGCCTCCCGCTACCTCCAGAAGCTCCTCCAGAAGGACGGCATCGAGCGCGCCCGCCGCCAGCGCGAGCTCGACGGCTACTGCTACTGGACCATCGCCGACTTCTGGGAGTTCGGCCAGGGGCTCTTCGACATGCACTGGGAGCCGAAGGGGTGGACGGCCGCCGAGTTCCGCCGCTTCAACGACGCGGCGTGCCTCCTCGCCGAGCTGCCGGCCCACACCGCCTGGCAGGGCGCGGCGATGGAGGTGAAGCTCCTCGTGTCGAACTACACGGGCAGCGACATCCGCGGCGCCCGTCTCGCGTGGGCCTTGGGCGACGGCGCTGCGGCGGGCAAGCTCGACGGCGTGAACGCCCCCCACGGCACGGTGAGCGCCGTCGGGACGGTCCGCCTCACCCTGCCCGAGCTGCGCCGCCACGCCCATCTGCCGCTGCGATGCACCCTGACGTGGGGCGAGTCGAAGCTCGAGAACGAGTGGGACCTCTGGACATTCTCCAAGGCCGCGCTCGCGACGCGTCTGCCCGCGAAGCTCCGCTTCCGCGGGCGCGCCGCGGTGCTCGGCAAGCGCTACGCCGCGGCCGACGCCGGCCCCGAGGTCCTCGTCGCCGAGGCCCTCGAGGCGACCGACCAGGAGCTTCTGCGGCGGGGTGGGCGCATGCTGCTCGTATCGACTGCCAGCCTCAAGGGCCAGAACGTGCGGCTCCATCCCGGCTGGTGGCGGCCAAAGACGAGCGAGCAAGTGGGGCTGGCGATGCGGCGTCACCCCGCGTTGGAGGGGTTCCCGCACGACGGCGCGGCCGGCTTCCAGATCGCGTCGATCCTGCGCACCGTCGTGACCCTCGACAAGCAGCCCCTGGAGGCAGTCCCGATCGTCTACGGCCTCACGTATCCGTTCCCCCGCATGCCCATGTCGCAGAAGAAGCTGCGCGGCGAGCCGCCCGAGCTGCGCGCCTGCTTGTTCGAGTATGCGGTGGGGAAGGGGAGGGTGGTCGTCAGCGGACTCGACCTGCTCGCCGTTCGCCCCGAGTCGGTCGCCTTGGCCGATTGCCTGCTGCGCTACGTCAGCGGGGCCCGCCCTCCATCCGAAGACGCGCCGCGGTGACCCACCCGCTGCACCACGCACGGAGACCAGGCAACCGGTGCCAGACCCGCGGCGGCTGCCGTGCTTGACTTCGCCGGCGCCCGCTGCTAGAATGCGGTGTAGGAAGGGGATATAGCTCAATCGGGAGAGCGCCGGCTTTGCAAGCCGGAGGTTGCGGGTTCGAGCCCCGCTATCTCCACCATCGAGGCGGGGAAGCTCGCGCGAGGCCCCCGCCTTTCTTCATGCCCCGCGCCGGTGGCAGGGCCGTGCGGTTGGCTTAGGATGCGCTTTGTGCTATACTCTGGCCTCGCGAGTCGCGAGGTGAGGATCGTTGCGCCATGGCGAGATCGAGCTACTTCCGCCCCTGCATCGACGCGATGGATGGCTACGTGCCGGGCGCGCAGCCAAGGGGGCGGACGTACGTCAAGCTCAACGCGAATGAGAATCCCTTTCCGCCGTCGCCGCGGGTGATCGAGGCGCTCCACGCTGCCGTTAGCGATCGCCTGCGGCTCTATCCCGACGCCATGGCGTTGGAACTGCGCGAACGGATCGCCGCGCTCCACGGCCTGGCGGCCGAGCAGGTGCTCGTGGGCAACGGGTCGGACGATCTGCTGACGATGATCCTCCGCAGCTTCGTCGGCGAGGGCGAGACGGTGGCGGCGCCGCGGCCCACGTACCCGCTCTATGAGGTGCTCGTCGCCATCCAGGGAGGGCGGATGGTGTGGGTGGACTTCCCCGATGACTTCTCCCTGCCTCCCGGCCTCGCCGACACGGGCGCCAGGGTGACGTTCGTGGCGAATCCGAATTCGCCGTCTGGCACGTGGATCGAGCCCGAGGACATCGCGGGGCTGGCGGAGCGGCTCGACAGCATCCTGGTGGTGGACGAGGCGTACGTGGACTTTGCTGATGGCGACTGCACCGGGCTGTTGGGCCGCTATCCGAACGTGATCGTGCTGCGGAGCTTCTCGAAGTCATACTCGCTGGCAGGCGTGCGGCTCGGCTACTGCCTGGCGAGCGAGGCGATCATCAGCGGGATGATCAAGGTCAAGGATTCCTACAACGTCAACCGCTTCGCCATCGCGGCCGGGCTGGCGGCGCTCGACGACATCGAGACGATGCGGGCGAACGCGGCGACGATCCGCGCCGAGCGCGAGCGGGTGACCGCGGCGCTCAGGGACATGGGCCTCTTCGTGTACCCGAGCCAGGCGAACTTTGTGGCCGTCCGCACCACGGCGCCGAATGCGCATGACGTCGGCGCGGCGCTCGATGCGGACGGCATCCTGGTGCGTACCTTCGGCGACCCGCGGCTGGCCGACTGGGTGCGGATCACCATCGGGAGGCCCGAGGACAACGACCGCGTGCTGGCCGGGGTCCGCCGTCTGCTGGAGGGCTCTGCGTCATGAGCGACAAGCCCCATCGACGGGCCGAGGAGGCCCGAAAGACCAAAGAGACCGACATCCGGCTCAGCCTCGACCTCGACGGCGACGGCGAGACCGACGTGACGACGGGCGTGGGCTTCCTCGACCACATGCTCGACCTGCTCGGCAAGCACGCGCTCTTCGACCTCACGATCAAGGCCAGCGGCGATACCGAGGTGGACGCGCACCACACGGTCGAGGACATCGGCATCTGCCTCGGCCGCGCGCTCGTGGGGGCGCTAGGGGACAAGGAGGGCATACGTCGCTTCGGCGCCGCATCCGTGCCCATGGACGAGGCGCTGGCCGAGGTCAGCCTCGACATCAGCGCGCGCCCGTTTCTCGTCTTCGAGGTCACCTTCCCGACGGAGAAGACGGGGGAGTTCGACGCGCAGCTCGCGGAGGAGTTCCTCCGCGCGCTGGCGGTGAACGCGGGGCTGACGCTCCACGTGCGGGTGCCGTACGGGAGGAACACCCACCACATCGTGGAAGCCATCTTCAAGGCGCTGGCGCGGGCGCTGCGGGAGGCCGTGGCCCTCGACCCGCGGGTCCGCGGCGTGCCCTCCACCAAGGGAATGCTCTAGCACAGGGGGATCGGTGGTGCGCAACATGGTCCTGGTGTGCGACGCGGACCCTGGGACACAGGTGCTGCTCTTCCGGGTGCTGGCCGAGGCGGGCTATGCCGTGGCGTCCGCCGCAGAGGGTGCGGAGGCCATCGCGAAGATCGAGTCGGATCCGCCGGCGTTGATCGTCGCCAACGCCGCGCTGCCGGGGAGAAGCGGCGCCGAGCTCTGCCGGCTCGCCAAGTCGCGTGCCGAGCCCATCCCGGTCTTGCTGATGGCGCCAGGGACGGCGCCAGAGCCCATCGAGTGCGCCGACGGCATGCTCGGCCTGCCTCTGGACGCCGTGAAGGTCGTGGATGCCGTCACGGGCCTGTTGCCGCCCGACGAGGGGGCCCCGCCAGCGGGTGGGCACGTATTGGTCATAGACGACGACGTTGGCATCCTCGACCTGCTGTCGAACCTGCTGGGCAACACCGGCTACCGGGTGACGACGGCCGGCTGCGGCCGCGAGGGGCTCGAGGCCCTCGCGAGCGAGGCGCCTGACATCGTCCTGCTGGACGTGCAGATGCCGGGGATGAGCGGCTTCGAGACGCTCGCGAAGATCCGCGAGGAGCATCCCGATCTGCCCGTGGTGATGATCACTGGCCACGGCTCGGAGGAGGTGGCGGCGGACGCGCTGCGCCTGGGCGCCGACGATTACATCGCCAAGCCGGTCCGCATCCGCAACCTGCGCTTCCGCGTCGAGCGCAATATCGAGAAGGCACGCCTCCGCACTGCCCAGGAGGGCCTCAACCGCCAACTCCGCCAGACTATCCTTGAACTCACCGACCGTCTCGCCGCGCTCGCCGACTCCTATGCGGCGCTACGCCGGCTCGTCCGGACCGCCCTCGACGAGCTCTGTGAAGTGCTCGACACCGAGGGAGCGAGCCCTGAGACCCTCGCCCTCGTCGGCCGCCTCCGCGCCGCCGCCGAGGCCGACGGCACCGAGCCGCCGGCCGATGCACCCCCCGGCGGCCTCGGCGAGTAGCCCCATTTGCGATTGCCTGCTGGCCACACCGCTCGAACACGGGCAGGGCTTCTCGACAGGCGTGTTGCAGCCGAGGGGCGGGGGCTAGTCCGACGGCGGGAGGAGGTCGCGGAGGGCGGCGAAGGGGCCGGCGTCGCCCTCGTCGGCCTCGCAGTCACAGGGGCCGCGGTTGAGGTTCTTGCCGCACTGGGGGCAGAGGCCCGCGCAGTCGGGCCGGCACAACGGCTTGAGGGGGAGCTCGACGAGGAGGCATTGACTGACCTCATCCGTCAGGTCCACCGTGCCTTCGCGGTAGAAGCTGACTCGCTCGTCCTGCC
>CAZDNN010000046.1:0-19927 GCA_964506385.1 uncultured Planctomycetota bacterium | reverse complement strand
GGCGGCGCGGTCGGCGGCGGTGAGGCGCTCGCCGCCGTATCGGACGCGGCAAAAAGCGTCGGTGACGGTCTCGACGGAGCGGTAGCACTCCCCTCCCCTGGCGATGACGGCGCGGGCGAACTCGCGTGGCGTGACGGACGGCTCTCGTCGGAAGCCGCGCCGCCGCAGCAGTGCCAGCAGGCGACGGTAGAAGCCGACGCGCGACTCCCCTGGCCGCCGCCTGCGCCGCAGCCACGGCAACCCCCAGCGCAGGCCGAGCAGGCGCGTTACCGCAAGGTAGACCCCTACCACGGCGGCCAGGCCCCCCAGCAGGATCGCAGCGCCGACGCCTGCCGCATAGCCCGAGCCGACGGCCAGGCGGTCGCGGCCCCACAGCGGCAGGTAGTTCGGCAGCCGCGACAGCGCCGCCGTCACCGCGCCGGCAAGCCGAGCCTGGTCGCCGCTGGAGAAGTTCACCACATTGTTGTTCCACCACAGCCGCAGGTAGGCCAGGCGCCCGGAGAAGCCGGCCATCCAGCCGTGCTCGAGGGTCGGCGCGGTGATGACCGGCGGCGTCGGGTCGAAGGTCGCCCAGTCGTTCCCGAACTCGGGGGCGATGGCCACCCGATCGCTCACCGAGGGGATCCGCACCTCGACCCACGCATGGGCGTTCCGCTGACGAATGACATAGAACTGGCCGTACTCGTTCCACTCCCCACCGCTGAAGCCCGTGACGACGCGTGAGGGGATGTCGAGGCAGCGCAGCAGGACCGCCATCGCCGCGGCGAAATGCTCGCAGTGCCCCGCCTTCGTGCGATGGAGGAAGTCCTCGACGGGGTCCACCCCCCAGGTCCGCACGCCCGCGTTGAGGTCGTAGTTGTAGCGCCCTTTCAGGTAGCTCTCGATGCGGACGGCCCGCTCGTAGACGTGCTCCCTGGGGATGCCGGCGACGATCTCCTCGGCCAGGGCGCGCGTCCTGGGCCCAATGGAGGACGGAAGCTGGCTGAAGCGGCCCGAGGGGTCGTAGTTGCGGAACAGGCGGCCGTGGCGGACCTCCGTGAGGGGCCTCCTGGCGGGGCGATGGAGCACTTCGGCGGGCCAGGCATTCATGCGCGAGCGGACCACGTAGCGCAGGGACATCGAGCTGCTTCGCTGGGAGCTGAAAGTGCCGCTCGCCCTGTGATAGAGCACGTCGTCGAGGTTCGGCGTGCGCCCGTCGAAGTACATGACCTCGGGCAGGTAGAAGAGCACCCGCGTGTCCATCGGCTGGAGCGTGATGTCCTGGACGATCAGGTCGGCCGCCTCCTCGCGCGAGGTGCGCTTGCGGTAAGGCAGCATGTGGCGGTTGGAGTCGGCGATGTAGTGGCGGGTGCTCCACGCCGCGTGCTGATAGGTATCCAGGGCGATCCCGCGGAGGAGCAGCGGGAAGCGATCGGCCTGGATGGGCTTGCCCTCCTTGCGAAGCTGGACGGACATAACCACCCGCGGATTGTCCAGGATGCGGACCAGGTCGCCGAAGCGAACGGTGTCGCTGAAGCCGGTCAGACGCTCGCCGCGCTGCACGGGCTTGAGCTGGAGGATCTGGATGCCGAACCGCGGGAAGTGCATGAAGATCACTATGCTGAGCACGATCTCCGCCGCCGCGACGAGCCCCGCGCCAGCCAGGAAGCGCAGGCCGATGCGCGGCATCTTCGACGGCTTGAGGCCCCCGTGCCGCTCGAGCTCGCACCGCAGGTTGTAGAACAGCAAGGCGCTCACGCCTGCCGGCAGATAGGCAAGGAAGCACAGGCCGAACGCCAGGTCCACGCTCAGCACGCCCGCGAGCATCATCTGGAGCAGGCTCACGACGCACAGCCAGCCCAGGTTGCGGTTCGTCCGCTCCTGGGTCAGCCAGGTGAGCTGCGTCACGATCAGGAAGTGTGCGGCGGGCACGAGCACCGAGTGGGTCGTGATCCACTCGATGACCACCGCCTGGGTGGCGATGATCATGGCCACAGTCGCCACGCTCCGCCGAAGGTGCCGCCCAGGCCGAAGCCAGGCACAGGCCACGATGGCGACGAACGCCGCCACGCTGCCCAGGAGCCACAGCAGCGACCCCAACGCCAGGGTGACCGCCAGCATGCCCGTCAGCACCAGCGCGAGCATCGAGATACGGAAGGGACGCTCGAGGGACATGGGATTGCCGATTGCCGATTGCCGATTGCCGATTGAGGACTCGTGATGCGGGACGCGTGATGCGCGATCAGAAAGAGATCCGGAGACGGCGCGTCAGACCGGCCAACGCCGCGTCAGGCCCCTGAGCCCACAGCAACTTCGCCGCGCGCGGAGCGCCAAAGACCCTGGCGCGGCCCTCCGCGAGGCCCGCCTGCCGCACACGGCCTGGTCTGGCCGAGTCACGCATCACGCATCACGCATCACGCATCACGATCAAGCCCCCCCGCCACTCACCACTCGATGCGCGGGCCGGCCTCGCCCTGCTTGACGATCTTCACGGCGATGTCGCGGTCGCACTTCGGAAGCGTGAAGCTGAGGACGCCGTCGGCCGTCTCCAGTGTCTTCGCGTCGAGGACCTCACCGCTGTGGGTATCCCAGATCTCGACGCGGAAGGTGCCGCCGAGCAGGCCTGCGAGCTTGACCGGTCGGGCGGCGGGCAGCAGCGGCCGCCCCGCCTGCTCGGGCCGCAGGACCCGCGCCTCGTCGTAGACCCACAGATATGCCTCTGACGGCGCCACGATGCCCTGCATCGAGACCGAGACGTCCTCGCCGACCTTGACCTTCGAGCGGAGGATCTCAAATGCCTTGCCGCGGCGGTCCACGCCCTCGGCGAACCGGCCGAGCGCCGCCCAGTGGCTATAGAGGTCGTTCTTGTCGATATAGGTGTCCCACCACCAGGGCATGGCGTTCCCGGCCATGGGGGTGACGAAGGTCATCCACAGGCCCGCGTGGATGCGGACACCGGCGGTGTCTGCAAGATCGTCGGCCGGCTTGTGGCCGCCGGAGAACTCGCCGACGAGCACGGGCTTGCCCAGGTGGCGGTAGCGCAGGTAGCTGTCGTAGGTGTGCTTGAGCACGTCGCGGGCGTAGAAGTGCACGGGCACGAAGTCGATGTTACCCAGCTCGAAGAGCTCGGGGCAGCGCCCCGCGCTGGCGACACTGGTGGTAACCAGATGTCGGTAGACGTCGATCTTCTTGATGTAGGCGGCCATCTCCTTGTGCCAGGCCACCAGGTCGGTATCCCGGTCGGCGCGGGCGAGGTCCGCCTCGTTCCACAACTCCCAGGCGAAGAGCGCCGGAGAGTGCGCCCACCGGGCGACGACATAATCGAGGAACTGCTTGTGCTGGTCGCGCGCCGCGAGGTCGGTGAAGAACTGGCCTGCGGCGTAGCACGGGCCGCCGTTCGCCGAGTTGTATGGGCTCTTGGCCCAGTCGGCCTGGTGCATGCCGTGGTAGCGTAGCACGAGCTGGACGTAGATGCCCCGCCGCTCGCACTGGGCAAGGAGCGCGTCGATGGCGTCGGCGACCCGCAGGTCGAGCTTCCCGGGCTCCCGCGGGTCCTCGAGCTGGAGGTTCCACGGGCACAGCCACACCCGCACGTAGTTGCCGCCGTAGGCCTGGATCTTGTCGAGGTAGTACTCGTAGTTCGACGCCCAACAGACGTTCTGGCCGATAGGGTAGTAGAAGGAGCCGTCGTCGAACTCGAAGCACCGGCCGTCGCGCTCGGACCGTCGGATAAAGCCCTTGCGATCTGCCTGGCGCCGACAGGTGAAGCCGCGGGTGGCCGAGGCGGTCTCGCCGCCAGCGGTCTTCACCGTCACGTCGTAGCGCCATCCGCCCACCTCATCGGGGGTGAAGCGCACCTGCCAGACGGCCTTCGCCGTCTCGGGGTCCACGCCGGTCACAAAGCCATGGACGTCGCGACGCTTGCCCGAGGGGGAGAAGAAGCTCGCCACGACGTCGATCTCGGTACGGTCGAAGAAGTCCTGGTAGTCGGCCTCGAAGTCCACCGCGAGGGTGAAGGGCTCGAAGCGCTCGACGAGCTTCCCCGACTCGACGATCGTCTTTAGCTCAGGTCGGGGCTTGTAGCCGAGCTTGTCGGAGGGGCGGTCGAAGCGCAGGTTGTCGATGTAGACCGTCCCCTCCTTCTCCTCCCGCTCGTGGAAGATCAGGCTGATGCGGCTCACGCTGTCCCGGCTCCAGGTCCACGACGTCCCGAAGGCGCTCGCATCGTTCGAGCTGAGGTCGGCGAGGCGGAACGTCACGTCCTGGTTCATCCCCTTGACCAGCGGCTTCGGCGGGGTGGTGAACAGCGTGGTGTCGTAGCCGGCGCGGCAGCCGAGCGCGAGGTCCATCGGCCCGGCCTCGTTGTAGACGTCCACCTTCACGGTCGTCGCGTCGGTCAGGTCGAGGTTGACCTCGCGGCGCAGCTCGAAGTTGCCCTTGCCGAAGGCCTTGAAGGTGGCCTTGAGTGCCTTCTCGCCCTGGAGCTTCTTCTCGTCGTCCTTGACGAGGGCGATGACCGCGTGGTCGGCGGCGCTCTCCACGGCCCAGTGGTTGGCGCTCTCGAAGTCGTCGAAGACATGGAAGGTATAGGCGAGCTCGCGGGTCACCCGCGTCGTTGTGTCGGTGCCGTAGTCGGTGCCTGTCCCCGTGCCGTAGTCGGTCGTCGCGTCGGTGCCGTAGTCGGTGCCTGTCCCCGTGCCGTAGTCGGTCGTCGTGTCGGTGCCATAGTCCGTCGTGCTGCCCGTATCGTAGCCGGTCCCCGTATCGGTGCCGGTGCCGTAGCGTGAGCCCTCGTCTGGGGGGTTGGTGAGCCCAGTGTCGGCCCCCTCGTCGAGGCTCGGGTCGGTCTCATAGTCAGAGCCGTAGCGCGAGGTCGTGCCGGTGTCGGAGCCGCCTGTCGAGCTGCCCCAGTTCGTCATGCTGTCGGCGGGGTCGGTCGTCCCTCCCGGGGTGCCGCTGGTGTCCCACCCGCCCGTGGTCGAGGCTGTGGTGGCGGGGTCGGGCGGCACCTGGGTGTCGGGCTTGGGGGTCTCCTCGCCTGGAGCCTTGTCGGCGTCGTCGGGTGTTCGGCTGCTGCCCGCCAGCGCGGCGGGGGCAGAGGCGCCGGGCCGTGCGCCCTGCTGGCCGGCCCAGTAGCCGAGGAGGAGGGCCACGAGTGCGAGCGGCATCCAGACGGCGGACACTCGCTTGAGCATGCCGGTGTTCTCTCAAAACGTGGTGACGAGAGCACTTCGGTGCAGCAGACCGCGGGCGACACATCCATGCGTATTCTAGCCCGAAGCGCCCTGCTTTGCAACGACTGGGTCGGGAAGAAAAGGAGGATGGGAGTCAATCGGGGGCTGGTCCGCCCTGTGGGTCTAGGGTCCCACGGTTCCGGTGCGCGCCTTCGGGTAGGCCGCTGATTGCACACTTCCAGAAGTGTGCAATCAGCGGCTCCGGCTCGTCAGCGCAGCGGCACCCGCCGCGGCCAGGATCCGCCCTGGACTCGCCGCGCCATTCCCGTCGCGTGTTGGGGCGCTCAGAGCGGCGGCCGCGGGACGGCGGGGGAATGAGGCAGTCTGGCCCCCGGGTTCTGGGGTTCCCTTCGCACTTCTCACTCGTTCTCGTCGTCGCCCTCGTCGTCGTCGGTTCCTCCCTCTGGTGGGCAACGCCTTGAACGCGCTGTAGAAGGCCTCTGCGGCAGCTTCCGTCTCGGTCATCGTCCACAATCCCCGTGCAGTTGGGAAGGCAGCACCGACCTCGCGACTGTAGTCCAGAGGCCCCGCGCGGTCAACTGGACCCGCCATTTGGATCGCCCCCGCCGGCCGGGTATAATCGGGGCTGGTGGAACCGGCGAGGGCCCTCCGCTGTATGGGGACTCAGAGAGGTTCCCTACAGCGAAAGGAGCGGAGCGATGCGAAAAGCGATCGTCGCAGGGTTGGCCGTTGCCGTGGCGGCGTGGGCCGTGGCGGGGGAGGCGCCGCAGGCGACGCCGATCGAGCAGCTCGTGCCGAGCAACGCCGTGGCGCTGGTGCAGGTCACGAGCTTCCCGAAGCTGCGGGCGGCATTCGAGCAGAGCGCGCTGGCCGAGAGCATCCAGGCCTCGCAGATGCTCAGCTACTTCTACCGCGTGGCGGGCGCGGCGGCGGACTTCGGCGCCGTGGCCCTCAGCGGCCGCACGGCCGAGGAGGCGCGGGGCCTGATCGGGGGGCAGATGGGGCTGGTGCTGCTGGACTTCAAGGACCGGGCCGACATCCGCGCCCGCGTGCCCATCGCCCTGCTCGTCGAGGCGACCGACCCCAAGAAGCTCGAGCAGGTGGTGACCGAGCAGGTGCAGCTCCTCGCCCTCTTCCAGCCTGCCATCGGCCTCACGACGACCGAGGCGGGGGGCACGACGATCCACGAGGTCAGCCTGCCACAGGGCGCCACGCTGGCCTACGCTGTCCGCGGCAAGCTCCTCATCCTCGGCAGCCCCCACTCGGTGGGCGAGCTGCTCGCCGGCGGCAAGGCGGCCCTGGCCGCCAGCGCACTCTACAAGGCCGTCCGCCAGCAGCTCGGCGCCGCGGCGGGCGTCGTCGCCTACGTGGACGTGGGCCGGCTGATCGAGAAGACGGGCGCGTTGGCCAACCCGGCGCAGATGCAGGGCCTCCGCGGCGTCGGCCTCGCGAGCGTCCAGGCCGCCGGGCTGGCGCTGGACTTCGAGGGCCGCCAGGTCCGCGAGCGACTCTATCTCCATACCGGCGGCACCCAGACCGGCCTGCTCAAGCTGCTCACTACGGGCGCCCCCATAGACCCCGCGCTCACCCGCCTGGTGCCGCCCAACTACACCGTCGTGGCCACCATGGCCCTCAAGGACGTGGGCCTCTGGGGCCGGATCCACCAACTGATCGTGGACACCCAGGGCGAGGCAGCGGCTGGCAACATGGACATCGGCGCCAACATGGTGCAACAGCAGTTCGGCATCCAGCTTCGCGAGGGCTTCTTCGACACGCTGAAGGACGAGTTGTTCCTCGCTGCCGACCTGAGCAAGATCCCGGCGTTCGCCGGCGCCGGCCGCCAGCCGCGGGCCGAGGAGATCCCCTTCCTCGTCGGCGCGAAGCTCGGCGATGGCGTCGCCCTCACCGAAACCCTCGACCGCATCGCCGCCAACGAGAAGCTCTTCGAGCAAGGCATCGAGCGCGCCGCCAAGAAGCACGGCGACACCGATGTCTTCGCCTTCCGCGTCCCATTCCGCCCCGACATGCGGCCCAGCTATGCCATGGTGGACGACGTGCTGCTCTTCTCGCTGCGCCCCGAGGCGATCCAGGCCGCACTCGACGCGCGGAAGGCGAAGAAGAGCTTCGCCGGCACCGCCGCCGCGAAGGCGCTGCCCGGAGCTGCCCACCTGCGCCTCCAGGTCAACGACGCCCAGCTCCTCACCATGCTGCTCGGCATGGTCCGCGACGGGCTGCCCGAGGGGGCGCAGCGGCTGGCGCCCGAGCTCGAGCGCATCTTCGGCGGCCTCCACGGCTACGCCGCCGTCCTCCGCCGCGAGGACAAGGGTGTCTCACTCACCGCGCAGAGCGACCTGGGGACGACCGGCACGTTCCTCGTCGCCGCGATCCTGCTCGACCAGTTCAACGCCATCGTCGCGAAGCGGGTGAGCGGCGATTTCGACAAGATCGCCGCCGCCCTCGAGCAGTACCATGCGAAGCACGGCAGCTATCCGGGGTCCCTCGACCAGCTCGCTCCCGACTTCCTGGAGACGGTGCCCCGCGACCGCTTCCAGCCCGCCCGCCCCTACGGCTACAGCCGCGGCACCCCCGGGCTGGACGGCAAGCTGCCCGACGCCTGGTGCCTGACCAGCGTGGGGCCGGACAAGAAGGTGGACATTCCGGTCGAGCAGTTCGACCCGCCCGACTGGCAGCGCCGCGCGACGGCGCCGCTGCCCGAGGAGCTCGAGGGCCTCAAGCGGGTGGTCTACCAGTTCCGCAGCGAGCAGTTCAAGGACGAGCGCAAGAACGACGACGAGGGCGACCTGATCCGTATGGGCGGGAAGGCCCTCGGCGGGGGCGGAGCCGCCAGGGCGCCCGTCCCTCCCGCGGCCGCGCCGAAGCCTGAGCCGAGGCCCAAGCCGCCGACGGCGCCTCCCGATTTCTAGGAACCGCGCCCCCGTGAGCATCCGCGACGACGAGACGGTCGAGGTCCTCTCTCCCTTCCAGCGGACGTCCCGGTGCGTCGGCCGCCTTGCCGCTCTCGCCGTCGCCCTGCTGGTCATCGCCGCCGCGGCCGTGGCGCTGGTGCCGAGCCTGCGCCAGCGCGTCCTCGGCGTCGGCGGGCGGCCGATCCGGGTCACCGTGGCGTCGGAGCCGGAAGGAGCCGACGTCTTCATCGACGAGGAGCACGTGGGCGCCACCCCCACGGAGGCCCAGCTCGCGCCCGGACCGCACATCGTCCGCATCGTCCGCAACGGCTTCAAGCCCTGGCGCGAGAGCATCGACCCTAGCGAGACGACGGCCCTGAGCCCGACCCTCGCGCCCCTCGAGCTCGGCACGCTCGTCGTCGAGTCCACACCCGACGGCGCCAGCGTCCTGCTCGACGGCGACTACCGGGGCGTCACGCCCCTGACCATCCGCCACGTCGAGGCTGGCTCCCACAACGTCCGCATCGTGCGGGAGCCGATGTACAAGCCCGTCGTCGAGCAAGTCGAGCTGAAGGCCAGCGAGACCCGCCGCATCGCCGTCAAGCTCGAATCCGGGCTCGAAGCCCTCTACCAGGGCCGGATCCAGGAGGAGCCCGCCAAGCTCAGCAACTACACCGAGCTGCTCCACCTCCACATCATCAACCAGCGCGCCGACAAGGCCGTCGGGGCCATCGGCCAGGCCCTCAAAGCCCTGGAAACCGCCGAACCGGAGCCCGAGGAGCTGAGCCGCTTCTACAACGAGCTCGCCCTCGTCCACCAGGGCCGCGCCGGCAACATCGACGACGAGACCCGCCAGCGGATCCTCGACGCCGTCACACTCCTCTTCGAGAGGCTCGCCACCGCCAAGCCCGACGAGCCAGAGCTCTACCGCCCCCTCGTCGCTCTCCTCGCCAAGGCAGGGCAGTGGGACGCCATCGTCAAGGTCTGCAACAAGGCGGCACACAAGGGGAAAGCCGCCGGAGCCGTTCACGTGAGCGTGGCGAAGATGTACCTGGGCTGGGGCGAGGCCAAATGCGCGATCGCGCTCCTCGAGCGGGCGAAGGACCTGCGCCCCGAGAGCTTCGAGCTCCTATACTCCCTCGGCTCCGCCTACCACCGCGCGGACCGCCACGACGAGGCCCTGAGCACCTACCTTGCCGCGGAGAAGCTCGCCGCGAAGGCCTCCAGCTACTACGCGGGCCGCCTTCAGTACGACATCGCCCGCCTGCTGAGCGCCAAGGGCGACGTGGACGGCGCGGCCGCCCGATTCGAGAAGGCCCTGAAGACGAAGTCGTCGCCCTACTACACCGCGCAGTGGCGCTATCGCTACGCCGAGTTCCTCGCCGAGCACGACCGCAAGGACCAGGCCGTCGCGCAGTATCGCGAGATCCTGCGGCAGACTTCGAGCTCCAAGCTCGGCCGTGCCGCGCAGCGCGCGCTCCTGCGCCTCGGGGTCCGCGAGACACCCCGTTGAGCGTGCCTCCTGCTGCCTGCGCCTGCTGTCCCGGCCCTGCCAATGTGGCAGGGCCGCTGCCCGGCGGCGAGCGCGGTTTGAAGCCCCAAACGTTGCTGCTGCAATCGGTTAGGGCAGCCTGCAACGCGGGCCGTCCAGTTGGCACGGAGTTTGCACTCCGCTTTCCATGAACTGCCTGCCAGCCCAGAGGTTACGAAGGAGGCGTTGATGATCGACGTCAAGGAGCTGCGTAAGGCCTTCGGCCCGATCCAGGCGGTCGCTGGGATCTCCTTCCAGGCCGCGAAGGGCGACGTCCTGGGCTTCACGGGGCCGAACGGCGCCGGCAAGTCCACGACGATGAAGATGCTCAGTTGCTTCCTCTCGCCCGACAGCGGGACGGCGACGGTGGCGGGCTACGACATCCTCGGGCAGTCTTTCCAGGTGCGCCAGAACCTCGGCTACCTGGCCGAGAACGCCCCGACCTACGAGGAGATGACGCCCCTGTCGTTCCTGCGGTTCGCATGCGACGTGCGGGGCATCGTCGGGGCGGCCCGCGAAGGGGCCATCGAGCGTATCGAGGACACCTGCGCCCTGGCCGGCGTGATGCACCAGCCGATCGGCACGCTGTCGAAGGGCTACCGCCGCCGTGTCGGCCTCGCCCAGGCGCTCGTGCACGACCCGCCAGTGCTCATCCTCGACGAGCCGACCGACGGACTCGACCCCAACCAGAAGCACGACGTGCGGATGCTCATCAAGAGCCTGGCCGCAGAGAAGTGCATCGTCATCTCCACCCACATCCTCGAGGAGGTCGATGCCTGCTGCAATCGCTGGATGATCATCAGCAGGGGGCGGGTGGTCGCGGACTCCACGCCAGACGAGTTGCGCGAGCGCGAGGGAGGGAGCCTCGATGAGATCTTCCGCAAGCTGACCAGCCACGATGCCACCGTGCGAACCCCGCAGGAGGGAGAAGCCGCATGAGAGGCCTCCTCAGCGTCTACAAGCGCGAGATCAAGAGCTACTTCGTCACGCCCGTAGCCTATGTGTTCCTGGTGATTTTCCTCATCCTCAGCGCGTTCCTGACCTTCCAGCGCGGCTTCTTCGAGGCGCGGCAGGCCACCCTCCGCGTCTTCTTCGCCAACATGCCCCTGCTCTTCCTCTTCCTCGTGCCAGCCATTGCCATGCGGCTGTGGGCGGAGGAGCGGCGGAGCAACTCGATCGAGCTGCTGTTCACCCTGCCCATCAGCACGCCCCAGGCCGTGCTCGGCAAGTTCCTCGCGGCCTGGACCGTGCTGGCCATCGCGCTCGCCCTCACGTTCCCCATCGTCGTGACGGTCGCCTACCTGGGCAACCCGGACTGGGGTCCCATCCTCACAGGCTACTTCGGCAGCCTGGTGCTGGCGGGGGCCTACCTTGCGATCGGGAGCCTGTTCTCGGCGCTGTCGCGGAACCAGGTGATCGCCTTCATCCTCGCCGTGGTGGCCTGCGGGGCCTTCTACTCGGCTGGCAGCCCGACGGTGATGGCCTTCGTGGCCCGCGTCTTCTCGGGCGGCCTGGCCGAGGCCGTCGAGATGCTCTCGTTCCAGTCGCGGTTCGAGTCCATCCAGCGGGGCGTCCTCGAGGTGCGGGACCTCGCCTTCTTCGTCCTCCTCGCCGCGGGGTCGCTGTGGGCCAACATGATGATCCTTGAGGAAAGGAAGGCCGCCTGAGATGAGAAACACCACCCTCCGCACCGCACTCGCCGCCATCGCCGTGCTCCTGATCACGGTATGCAGCATCCTGATCGTCGGGCGCATCGTCGGCCGCGCCCGCATCGCCGACCTCACCGAGGACAATCTCTACACCCTCAGCAACGGCACGCGGAACATCCTCAAGAAGCTCAACCAGCCGGTCCACCTGACCCTCTACTACTCCCGCGCCGCCGCACGCAAGGGTCCCGAGCAAATCCGCTACTGGAACAACTACTTCCTCTACGTCCGCGACCTGCTCAACGAGTACGTGGATCGCGCCGGCGGCAAGATCACCCTGGCCATCACCGACCCGCGGCCCTATACCGAAGCCGAGGAGGAGGCCCTCCGCTACGGCATCAAGCGCTTCCAGCTCTCCCAGGACGAGGCATTCTTCTTCGGCCTCGTGGCCTCCACCGAGCTCGGCAAGGACGAGGTCATCGAGTTCTTCGAGCCCGAGCGCCAGGAGTTCGTCGAATACGACGTCTCGAAGCTCCTGGTCTCGCTGATGCAGCGGGAGAAGAAGAAGATCGGGGTCATCGCCAACGTCCCGATCATGGGCACGGACATGTCGCCCTACATGATGCAGATGCTCCGCATGCAGGGCCGTCAGCCCGAGAAGCCCTGGACCATCGTCGGACACATCCAGCAGAACTACGAGATGGAGAAGGTCGAGATCAAGGACGACGACCCGAAGGTCCCCGCCGACGTGGACTTCCTGATGGTCGTCCACCCGAAGGAGCTGGACAAGAAAACCCAGTTCGCCATCGACCAGTACGTGATGAACGGCGGCAAGGTGATGCTCTTCGTGGACCCCCATTGCCTTCAGGACCGCCCGATGATGCAACAGCCGCAGATGCAGATGCAGCACAGGGCGAACTCGAGCCTCAACGACCTGACCGAGACCTGGGGCGTGCGGCTGGAGCCGGACAAGATCGCCGTGGACCGCACCCTCGCCGTGCCCGTGCCCCTGCGGCCGAACGCCTCGCCCGTGAAGTTCCCCCCCTACCTCGCGCTCTCCGACGACAACGTCAGCAAGGAGGAGGTGATCACCGCCAACCTCCACACCATGCGCATGCTCTACCCCGGCGCCCTCACGAAGATCGACGGCACGGGAACCGAGGTCCGAGCCCTGATCCAGACCAGCGAGGTCGGCACCACCTGGAAGCCCTCCAGCCCCTTCGAGCTTCAGTTCCCCGACCCAGATACCATCAACAAGGCGATCACCGACGGCACCGAGCCCATCATGCTCGCCTGCATGATCACAGGGAAGTTCAAGACCAACTTCCCCGACGGCTTCGACGTCGAGGTCAAGGACGATGAGGCGAACGGCGACGACAAGAACGAGGCCGACGGCGACAAGGGCGAGGCAGGCAAGAAGGGCGAGGCCGCCAAACCCGCCACCGCCGCCCCCGCCGCCAAGCCTGGCACAGCCGCCCCCGCCGCCAAGCCTGGCACAGCCGCTCCCGCCGCCAAGCCTGGCACAGCCGCTCCCGCAGCCAAGCCCGGTACCGCCGCGCCAGCCGAGAAGAAGGACGAGCCGGCGGAGCCCGAGAAGAAGACGAAGCACATCGAGGCCGTGGCCGAGGCCGCCGAGGGCGCCACGGTGATCGTCGTGGCGGACGTGGACATGCTGACCGACATGCTCGCCTACCAGAACGCCTTCTTCGGCATGGCCGTCAGCGGCGACAACTCGGCCTTCGTCTTCAACGCCCTCGACTACCTCGCAGGCTCCGACGACCTCATCAGCATCCGGTCCCGCGGCCGCTACAGCCGCCCCTTCGAAGTGGTGGACGAGATCGAGCGGGAGGCCGACAAGGCGACTGCCACTGAGATCAAGCAGATCAACGAGCAGATCGAGAAGTACGAGAAGGAGCTCAAGGAGCTTGGCGGCGCCGCCACCGAGGAGAACATCCAGCTCATCCAGACCGCCGCCCTCGAGAAGCGGCGCACCATCGAGGCCAAGATCCGCGAGGCCAACAAGGAGCTGCGGCGCCTCCAGGCCAAGCGCCGCGAGAAGGTCGAGGCCCTCGGCTTCCGCCTCCAGATGCTCAACCTCACTGTCGCCCCGCTGGCCATCCTCGCCATCGCCCTCGCCCTCGCCATCGTCCGATGGGCACAGGCCAAGCACTACGCTGCACGGAGGACGTAGCCCCATGACCGTCAGCAACCGACAGCTCAGCATCCTCGCCGCCGTCGCGGTTGCAATGGTCGCCGTCACCATCGTGATCTACGGTGTCGAGTGCAAGCCGCCCGCTGAGTTCGAGAAGGGCTCCCTGCTCATCCAGGGGCTCGAGCTCGACAAGATCGGCCAGATCACCATCAGGAAGGAAGACAAGACCGTCACCCTCAAGCGCAAGGGCAAGGGCTTCGTCGTGCCCGAGCGCGGCGGCTACCCCGCCTCGGTCAAGAAGGTCAACGAGCTCTTCATCGACTGCCTTGGCATCCGCATCGCCGACAAGGTCACCGCCTCGGCCAGCAACCACGGCGAGCTTGGCGTCAAGACCGACAGCAAGGAAGCCACCGTCGTCGAGTTCGCCGACGCGGATGGCAAGCCCGTCGTCGGCCTGATCGCAGGCAAGAGCGTCAGCCGCGGCAGCGGCACATACGTCCGCCGCATCGACCAGGACACCGTCTACGCCAGCGAGAAGAGCCTGTACCTCGCCACCGAGGTCACCAGCTACATCGAGACCGAGATCCTCGACGTCAAGAAGGACGACGTCATCGAGGCCCACGTCGAGCTGCCCGACGAGTCCTACACCGTCCATCGCAACAAGGACGACAAGATCGTTCTCGCCGAGATCCCCGAGGGCAAGAAGCAGAAGGACTACGACGTCGAGGCCGTCCTCGACGCCCTCTCCTACCTCACGTTCAACGAGGTGGTGACCGAGCAGCCCGAGGGCCTGAAGCTCGACGCCACGTACACCGCCAAGACCAAGAACCACCTGACCTACACCATCCGCCTGGGCAAGGTGGACGACAAGCACTACGCGAAGGTCGCCGCGCGGGGCCCGTCCCGCGCCGAGCTCGAGCGGGCGGGGCGCATCGGCAAGGACGAGCCGAAGGAGAAGCTCGAGGAGAAGGACAAGATCCTGACGGCAGCGGACAAGGCCGACGAGTTCAATTCCCGCCACGGCAGTTGGCTCTACGAGCTGTCGAGCTGGAAGGCCGAGAAGATGCGCAAGCCGCTCAAGGACCTCCTCGAGGACATCGAGAAGGAGCCCGAGGAGATCGCCGCCAGCCACATCCTCGTCGCCTACAAGGGCGCCGAGAAGGCCGGCGACGACATCACCCGCACCAAGGACGAGGCGAAGAAGCGCGCCGAGGAGCTGCTCAAGAAGGTCAAGGCCGATGGCGCCGACTTCGCCGAGATCGCCAGGAAGGAATCCGACGGCCCCTCGAAAACCAAGGGCGGCGACCTCGGCACCTTCAAGAAGGGCAAGATGCACAAGAACTTCGAGGAAGCCGCCTGGAAGCTCGAAGTGGACGAGATCAGCGACGTCGTCGAGACACCCTTCGGCTTCCACATCATCAAGCGCACCAAGTGACTGGCCGCCACGAACACCCTCCCCTCCCGCGGGTCACCAGGCCTGCGGGAGGGTTTCGCATGGCAGGCACTACCAGGCAGGGGAACGAAGGGAAGGCGAGGCTCCTGCCGAGCCGCCGCACGCCAACCGCATTGCCCCCTCTCGCTCCGCGGCTCGGCGGGAGCCTCGCCCTCCCACCAGGCATCCGCGCCACACGGTCATTGGCCCTTGGGAACGCCCGACACGTCCCAGAGCCGGACCGCCCCATCCGCGCCGCCGCTGGCGAGCAGCTTGCCGTCGGGAGAGAAGGCCAGGGACCATGCCCTGCCGCCGCGACCATCGAGGCTGCCGACCAGGTGCCCCTCCTTGGGCTTCCAGAGGCAGACCGCGTCGCCGTCGCTCCCCGTCGCCAGCAGGCGGCCGTCGGGAGAGAAGGCCATGGGGGCCCGCGAGGTCCTCATCGTCAGCCTCCGAAACAGCTTGCCCTTCTGCACGTCCCATATCTGGACCGCCGCGTTCTTGACGCCGCTGACCAGCCAGGCGCCGTCTGGCGAGAAGACGATCGCTGGCGGGCTCTTGCCCACCTTCAGCGTGCCCGTCAGACCGCCCGTCCTGGCGTTCCACAGCGCCACTGCCCCATAGCGGCCGCCGCCGGCCACCGTCCCGCCCTTCGGCGACCAGGCGATTGATGTCGCGCCGAACCGCAGGCTCATCGCCGCCACGGGCTCGCCCGTCTTCGCCGACCACATCTGCCCCGCCACGTCGGCGTCGCACACCGCCGCCAGCCGCGAGCCGTCCGGCGAGAACGCCACGCCGTTCACCCCGCCCGCCTGCTTCATCCGCAGCAGCAGACGCACCTCCCCCGACGCGGGGTCCAGCATCCGCACCACCCCGTCGCTGCCGCCCACCACCAGGCTCTTGCCATCCGGTGAGAACGCCAGCCCGGCCACGCGGCCGGGGACCGTCAGCACCGTGCCCTTCGGCTCCCCCGACGCCACGTCCCACAGCCGCACCGAGCCGTCCGTATACCCTCCGCCGCTCGCCAGCAGCTTCCCGTCCGGGGCGAACGCCACGGCGTCCACCGTGGACACGTGCCCCAGCAGGACCTCCACGGGCTCGACGGCCTCTCCGCCCGCCGCGCTCGCCAGTGCTCCCGCGACGACGAGGGCCGACACCGCCCACCGCCACTGCCCGAGCACCGGCCACCAAGCACCGACCACCACGCCGCCCTCTCCTCTCAGCCTTTCAGACCCGTCCCGGTCACGCCCTCGATGAACCAGCGCTGCGCGACGACGTAGAGGGCGATGATCGGCACGATCGAGAACGCCGAGGCCGCCATCAGCAGGTTGAAGCCCTCCTGCTCCGCCGTCACAAGCTGCGCCAGCGCCTTCTGCACGACCGGCACCTCGTTCGGATCGTTCACCACAAGCGGCCACAGCAGCGCGTTCCAGCTCCACAGGAAGCTGAACAGTCCCGCCGTCAGCAGCGCGGGCGCGACCATGGGCGCCCCGATCCGCCAGAGGAACTGCCAGTGGCCGCAGCCGTCCAGCCGAGCCGCGTCGTAGTAGTCCTCAGGAAGCTGGCGGAAGAACTGCGTGACCAGGAAGATCGAGAAGACGTTCGCACACCACGGCACGATGAGCGCCGCGAACCCCGCGACCGTCGCCGACGCCGGCTGCACCCCATCCCCCAGCAGCGCCACCATCGTACTCGCAAACGCCTTCTTCATCCACGTCACCGTCATGAAGTTCGGCACCAGCACGACCTCGAACGGCACCATCATCGTCGCCAGGAACACGACGAAGAGCACCCGCTTCCCTGCGAACCGAATCCGCGCGAAGGCATAGCCCGCCAGCAGCGACGTGACCACTACGCCCAGCGCCACCAGGCTCGCCACGATGAAAGTGTTGCGGAAGCACTCCAGGAACGGTGCCAGCCGCCACGCCTCGGCGAAGTTGCCCCACATCCATCGGGTCGGGAACACCGTCAGCCGCGGGAACCCCCGCGCCTCGGCGTCCCCCTTCAGCGCCGTCATCACCATCCAGAAGAAGGGGAAGGCGACCAGCGCGGCGCCCGCGGCCAGGACGAGGTGGGTCAGCCCCGAGCGGAGCCTGCGACGCCACCCAGCGCCAGCCCTGACTACCTGTCTGCGATTCGGGACTTGCGATTGCACTGCCATGGGGCGCCCTACTGGACCTCGACCAGTTCGCCACTCTGGAGACTCCGCTCGGCGGCGACGGCGATCCTGGTCGTCTCGAGGGCCTCGCGGCCATCCACGTAGCGCCCCGAGAGCTGCTCGAGCCGACCGCCGCGCAGCAGGAAGTTGATGTTGTGGGCGAATTGCATGATCGACTCGACCCCGTAGCCGGCGTAGCGCACGTGGCCGTCGGGGTCCTGTTCTTCGAGGAAGAAGCCGAGGTTCCACGTCTCCTGGCCCCCCGCAGCCGAGCAGAGGGCGGCGCCGCGGTCCTGGGAGTCCACCTCGATGAGGCCCTCGGTGCCGACGATGCGGATGCCCTGGTTGACGATGGCCTCGAAGCCGTCTGGCAGCACCCACGCGGTGTCCACCGTGAAGCTCGAGCCATCGTCGAAGGCGATCTTGGCATTCACGCAGTCGTACGTCTCGACGCCGAGGCCCGCGAGCTTCCGCTTCGCGCCCGTGGCGAACACGCTGGTGCCCTTCGCCCCGGTGCAGAAGCGGATGAGATCGACCATGTGCACGCCGAGGAACCAGAAGCTCGAGCTCTGCGGCGCCCAGCCCGGGAACCAGTCGCGGGGCACCTCGATGCGGTCCTCCATCCACGCGTAGCCGTAGAGCACCTCGCCGATGGCCCCCTCGGCGATCTGCGACGCCATCTGGCGGTGGTAGGGGTCGAACCGCTTGTGAAAGTCCACCTGGAGGATGACCCCCGCGTCGTCCGCGGCGGCGATCATCTCCTCGCAGCCCCCCACCGTCACGTCCAACGGCTTCTCCACCAGCACGTGCCTCCCCGCCTTCGCACAGGCCACGACGAACTCGCGGTGCAGGAAGTCGGGCGTCACCACCGTCACGCCGTCGAGGTCCTCCTTCGCGAGCATCTCGCGGTAGTCGGTGTAGCCCTTGACGCCGTACTCCTTGCGGCGGCGGGCGAGCAGCTCGGTGTTGATGTCGCACAGGGCGACCAGCTCGGCCTGGCCGTCGCGCTGCATCTGGGTGAAGGCCCGCAGATGCATCTCGCCGAACTTGCCGCCCCCGATCACCGCCACCCGAGCCACCCGGTCCGTTGCCATCAGCTCTGCGTCCTTTCGCCCGCTCCCGAAGGGTCGTGGGTCAGTGCGAAGCGCGCGATCGCCTTCGCGACCGTCGCAATGTCGTCCAGACGCACCTGCTCCTCCGCCGAGTGCGCGTGCGCCAGCGTCCCCGCGCCGAAGGTGATGACGGCGGCGTCGGGGTACTCGCGGGCGAAGATCCGTGCGTCGCAGCTCACGTCCCACCCCCGCAGCGGCTCCTCGACCGCGACACCCGCCGCCCGCACGGCCTCGACAAAAGCCCGCACCGCAGGATGCTCGGGGTCGCAGGCGAAGGCGTCGTTGTGCAGCTTGTCGAAGGTCATGGCCACCAGACGCGGGTCCCAGGCCACGCCGAGCCTCTGGCAGTGGGCCTCCGCCGCACGGGCAACGGCCCGGCGCATCCGCTCCGTCACCTCAGCGAGCGAATGGGTCGGCAGGAAGCCCTGTCCGCCCTCAGCCACAAGCTGCCGCATCGGCTCGCGAGGCCGCTCCGGATCGAGCGAGAAGCTCGCCGCAGGAAGACAGGCAGCTACCCCAAGCGCGCGAATGACCCAGGCGGCTTTAGTGATCGCGTTGTCGCACTGCGCCGCTGCTCCCATGTGCCCGGCCTTCCCGTGCACGGTGAGGCGCGCCACGTCCCCCTCCACCGCCAGGTCGCAATGGCGATCGACCTTCGGCTGGCCCGTCTCGGGATCGGCTTCCCGCGTCTTGTCGCCGTAGACGGCGCAGTACGCCGCGACAGCCTCATCCACCACCGCCGCCACCTGCGCCGCGTCGGGCTCGGCGGCGAAGACAGCGGCGAGCTCCACGCGGTCGTTGACCGCCGACGGGTGCTCGCCCCAGGGGCCGAAGATGCCGTGGCAGGTCTGGACGGGGCGATGGGGGAAGAGCGGGTGATCGCTCTCGGCCTTGATGGCCGCCCCCTCCTCCTCGAGGGCGAGCACGGCCGCGGCGGCCAGCGCGACCAGATCGAGGCGGCCGGGGACGGGGGAGTCGAGCTCGAGGCGATACCACACCGCGCCGCGATTCCCTGGGTGCACCTTCAGGTCGCTGATCTCCAGCACCACCATGGCGTCGCAGGCGAAGCGGCGGTCGAGCGCCAGGGAGAGGCTGCCGTTGCCGCCCGGCTCCTCGTCGATGACGAACTCGAAGAGCAGGTCGGCCGCGGGCTCGATCCCGCACTGCCGCCGCGCCTCCTCGATGAGCCCGAGCGCCAGCACCATCGCCGCCACCTGCCCCTTGTCGTCGCAGGCCCCCCGCCCCCGGACCAGGCCGTCCGCCACGGTCGGCGGGATGTAAGGCGAGACGACGTCCACGTGGGCGTTGAACGCCAGAGCTCCCCTCCCCCGTCCTGGCACGCGGAGAACCAGGTTTGCCCGTCCCGCGTACGTCTCGGCCGCCCGGAGAGGCACGTCCCCCTCCTCGGCGGCCGTGTAGTGGGTCGGCGTGTAGTACGGGTCCCCCTCGATGGCGGGGTCGATGGGCACGCGTGTCAAGCCGTCGTCGGAGCCTCGGATGAGGCGGACCGCCTCGGCGATGCGGCCGAAGACCTGCTGTTCGCCTGCCCTGACCTTCCCGAGGTCCGGTCCGACGGTCGTATCGACGCGCAGGATGTCCAGCAGGAGGTCGGTCAGTGTCCTGCGGACGCCGGGGTCGTCAGCCAATGCGAGCACGTCGTCGAGCGTCGCAGCCATGGGATCCTCTGAGACCTCTCGCCGGCACACCATCCCTGGCATTATAGGGGCATTGCCCCGCCGCGATCAAGGATGGCTGCCGGCAGAGAGTCTGGCCCCGGATCTTGGGGACCGTGGCCCGCCCTTCTGCATCGTCCTCG
>CAZDNN010000045.1:0-19988 GCA_964506385.1 uncultured Planctomycetota bacterium | reverse complement strand
TGCGCCGGCACGCGGGGAAGGCGTGGTTCCGCGAGCCCGAGCTGCGGGTGCTGCGTCCGCCGAAGGGCGCCGGCCTGTTCGACGGCGTGGCCGTGTCGGTCGCCGCGACGCCGGCCGAGGGCTTCCAGGTACGCGACGTCGCCGCGGGCTCGGGCTTCGTGCGCATCGAGCGCCAGGCGCTCGGCCTCCAGCTCGAATGCGCCCAAACCAAGGACGACGGCGTCACCTTCTTCGACGTCACCCTATCCGACACGACGGGCAAGGACCGCGCGGTCACCCTCCTCTATGCCGTCCCCATCGGCGCGGAGGGCTGGCGCTGGCTCCACGACCCGCGCACGACCATGGTCGCCGAGCCGGGCCGCGAGTACATGAACGCCAGCCGCTTCCGCGTGGGGGCGAACGGCCGGCTGTCGCGCTATCCGCTCGGCGCGGTGAGGAATATCAACCGCGGCCTGGGCATCGGCATCGACATGGCACGCCCTGCCTTCTTCCGCATCGGCGCCAACAGCGCCACGGGCGAGCTGTTCCTCGCCTACGACATCGGCCTGGCGCCCGAGAAGCCGACGGCACGGGTGCGCTTCTGCACGTTCACCTTCGACCCCAGTTGCGACTTCCGCAGCGCGCTCGCCCGCTACTACGCGATCTTCCCCGACCACTTCCGCTGCCGCACGCCCGAGCAGGGGCTCTGGATGCCCTTCGCGAAGATCAGCGCGGTGAAGGATTTCCAAGACTTCGGCTTCAAGTTCAAAGAAGGCAACAACGAGACCGCCTGGGACGACGCGCACGGCATCATCACCTTCCGCTACACCGAGCCGCACACGTGGTGGATGCGGATGCCGAAGGAGACGCCGCGCACGATGGAGGCTGCCCTGGCCGAGGCCAAGCGGCTCGCCGACAAGGGTGACCGCCGCGCCAGGGCGCTCTTCGTGAGCGGCTACCACAACGAGAGCGGCGACTACCCTGCCCGCCTGCTCGACACCCCCTGGTGCAACGGCGCCGTGTGGAGCATGAGCTCCCTGCCCGGCATCCAAGGCGAGGTGACCGACTTCAAGAACAAGTGGAGCCCGAGCATCCGGGAGAAGCTCTACGGCCCGAAGCGCCAGGGCGACCTCGACGGCGAGTACGTCGACTCCAGCGAGGGCTACGTCACCGACGAGCTCGATTTCCGCCGCGACCACTTCGCCGCGGCCGACGCCCCGCTGACCTTCTCGCCCGACAGCCACAAGCCGGGCATCTTCCGCGGCCTCGTCGCCTTCGAGTACGTCCGGGCCGTCGCCCGCGACGTCCACGCCATGGGCAAGCTGATGATGGCCAACGGCGCGCCCACCCGCCTGTGCTGGCTCGCGCCCATGCTCGAGGTCCTCGGCACCGAGACGAACTGGCATCGCGGCGGCACGTGGCGGCCCATGGCCGACGCCGACCTGCTCTACCGCCGCGCGATGTGCAAGGGCAAGCCCTACTGCTTCCTGATGAACACCGTCTTCGAGGAGTTCTCCCACGAGCTGGTCGAGCGGTACATGAAGCGGGCCTTGGCCTACGGCATGTTCCCTGGCTTCTTCAGCCACAACGCCTCGCAGGGCCACTACTTCACCCGCCCCGAGCTCTACGACCGCGACCGCCCGCTCTTCAAGAAGTACGTGCCCCTGTGCAGAAAGGTCGCCGAGGCCGGCTGGGAGCCGATCACCCAGGCCCACTCCAGCCACCCCAAGGTCTACGTCGAGCGCTTCGGCGACCGCTATCTCACCGTCTTCAACGACAGCCCCGAGCAGCGGACGGCCACGATTACCCTCCAGGGCCTCAAGCCCGGCAAGAGCCGCGATCTGGTGACCGGCAAGCCCGTCGCGTGGCAGGACGGCAAGGCCACCCTCACCCTCGCCGCCGAGGACGTCGCGGTCATCGAGTTGCGCTGACCCGCCGAGCAGGGGAGCACCGGACTCCCTCTCCCACCGGGAGAGGGAAGCCAGAGCCGATGCTCATGCACGCGGGATGGTGAGTACGGCGCTCTTGCCCTTGGCAATCTCCTTCGCCCGCGGCAGCTCGACGGAACCGGCGCCATCGAGGGTCAGGGTTCTGAGCTCCAGCGTCCCGTGCAGGACAGTGAGCGCAACCCGGATGCCGCGCTTGAGGGGCCGCTGCTCGACCGTGCCCCAGGCGTAGCCGGTGGACCAGAACCAGCGGGTGCGCTTCCCGGCCGCCGCGAAGGTGAGCGACTTCTCGACCGCCGAGTAGCGGAAGCCAGTGAGGGCGAGGACGGCGGCCCAGCTCGCCATGGCGCGGGCGTAGTGGTGGCCGCACTCGGCCTCGTCGAAGGGGCTCCGTCGCGCGCCGTCGTAGCGGGCGCGGATGGCGCGGATGCACCGCAGCCCCGCCGCTGTCTGCCCCTCGTAGAGCATGCCGACGGCCGCGGCGTACTCGAAGCCGGTCATCACCTCGTTGAAGTAGGGGAAGGGCCGCTTCGGCCGACGCCCGCGCGGGTAGGTGGCCATGAGCAGCGCCGACTCGTCGTTGAGGGCGAAGCTCCGCAGGTGGTTGAAGTGGCCGTGGAGCCTCCGCTGGAAGTTGTGCCTCATGATGCTGCGAAGCGTCTTGCGGACGTGGCTCGGCTTGAGCAAGTGACCCAGGCCGAGGGCGTGGGCGGTGAACTGCCCGACGAGCTGATCGACCAGGCACCCGGCGCCGAGTTGGAGCACGGGGTCCGCGAGGTCCGCCGTCCCCATGTGGTGTCGCAGGCCCTCGGCGATCTGCGCGTCGGAGCCCGCGGGCACGATGTGGTGCTCGTAGTACTCGCCGTTGAAGAGGTGGGCGTCGAGCCAGGCACTGCCCTTCTGGAAGAGGTCGCGGCAGCGGTCGGCGAAGTCGGTCTCGCCGAGGTGGCGCGCCATCTCCTCGCAGGCCCTGAGCGCGCCGAGATACCACGCGCCCATCTGGGGGTTCGGCCCGTAGTACTCGACGTCCATCGTGTTGTGCTGGCAGCCCTCCATCACCCCGTCCTGGTCGGCGTCCCAGCCGCCGGGGATCCAGCAGAACTCGAGGGCTCTGCGGGCGTGAGGCCACAGGCGACGGAGGAAGTCGTCGTCGCCGCTGAGCTGCCACTCGCGGTAGAGCCGCATGAGGCAGCCCATCTGGCCGTCGGCCGCGGCCTTGCCCTGCTCGGTGGCCCGCTCGATGGGCAGGTTGCAGCGGAAGCTCATGAGGCCGCGGGCGTCGGTGCGGCAGGCGAACTCGGTGTCGCGCATCGACTGGCCGATGGCGCCGAAGACGAAGCCCGTGGCGTGCTCGTAGTTCCACACGTGGGTGCACGAGCCGTGGCAGCAGCCGCCGGCGTTGCTGCATCCTTCCCAACCGTAGAAGCGGCCGTCGGGTGTGCGGAACACCGTCTGCGTGCGGAGGGTGCTGAGGTTGTAGAGGGCGGCCTCCTTGACCTCGGGCGGCAGGTCGCTGTCGCAAAAGCTGCGGACGAAGGTCAGCGTGTCGGCCTCGAGCCTCGCGAGCGCCGCGGCCGTCTTCACGGCCACGTCCCAGGCGTCGCGGTACTGCGTCGTGTAGTAGTTGCCGATGGTGTTCGCGGCGCAGCAGCCCTCCCCTTGCGAGGGCGTCCAGGTCTGGCGGTTGGGGAAGTGCCAGGCGAGGAGGAACGTGACGGTCCGCGACGCGCGCGGCGGCACTGTGAGGCTGACGGCCAGCGACGCGGTGGGCGCATCGACGCCGCCGGCCCTACGCGGCTCGAGCTTGCCGTCATCGGTGAAGTCGTCCCAGAAGTCGAGCAGCGTGTCGCCCCAGCTCACGTTGGCCCAGGCGGTGCGGCGGGTCACGCCGCGCTTCGCTGTGGTGGCCAGCGCGAGGGTGCCCCACTGCTCGGCCTGGGGGTCCACGCCCTTCGAGGACATGGCGATGCCCTGGAGCGCGCGGGTCGAGCGGGCGCGATTAACGTTCCGGCTCGGCTTGCCCTTGGCGCCGTCGCTGCCGATGAAGTTCTCCAGGCTGCCGCACACCGAGGCGGCGACGGGCCTCGCCGTGCGGTTGGTCAGGACAAAGCGAAGGACGGCGGCGGGGATGCTGCTGCGGGGCACGTCGGCGGGGATGAGGGGGTTGAAGCCCTCGATGCGGACGTCGAGCGGCACGTCGGGGTCGGCCAGCAGCACCTGGCCGAGCGGATATGCCGCGAGGAACGAGCAGCGGCGGAACCGCGGGAGGCCGTGGTTGGCCTCGGTGCAGCCGTGGGAGCCCTCGTAGTGCGGCTGGAGCGCGCCTTCGAGGCAGCGGGTCACTGCCTCGCCGGCCTTCGGCTTCGCCCAGAGAGCGAAGAAGGCGTGCCTGGGCGTGAAGCCCTTGGCCGGGCGGTTGACGATCTCCCAGTCGCGCAGGTCGCCGCGCCCGCCGAGCGACACGGTGCCCGTGCCGATCCCGCCGAGCGGCAGCGCGATGCGCGCCAGGTGCTCCTGGTCATAGCTCGTCAGGACAGGCCAGATCGGATTCCCTTTCTTCGCCATTCTCTGCCTCCATCATGCAGCGGACCTGACTCCCTCTCCCAGGGGGAGAGAGAGAGAGAGAGAGAGTCGGGTCGCCCCCTCTTCGAGGGCGTCGGGACGCTGTGCGAGTATACGGCAGAGGAGTGCCCATGCAAGCGCGGCAGAGGCCCGGCTCGCGGGGAGCCGGGCCTCTGGGGATGGTGCCGCCGCGCGGCTACCTGGCGCTGGCGAGGATGGGCAATGAGGCGGAGCTCAGGCGGCTGATGAGGACGACGACGCTGCCGCTCAGGGGCTGGCGGCCGACGAGGTCGCGGGCCTCGGCGCGGAAGGCGCGCCAGGCGTCGCCGCCGGCCTTGCGGCAGGCCAGCGCGGTGAGCACGACGGCGTCGTCGCCGCGGATGTGCTGAGCTTGCTGCCTGACGAGCGCCGCGAGGGCCTTGGCATCGGCCTGGCCCGAGGGCGCCAGCAACGCGGTAGCCGCTTCACGAAGCGCGAGGAGCTGCATGGGCTTGGAAGCGGCGCCCGTGACCAGCTTGCTGGCCTTGCCGGAGAACTCCGCATCACTTCTCCGGCCGAGCGCTGCGTAGATCACGGCCAGGTAGGCCTGCGTCGGGTTGGTGGGCGACTTCTCGAAGGCGCCGAGTGCAGCCGTCGCGGCCTCGGCTGTGCGGGCGCGAGCAGAGTCGGCCAGGACGGCGAGCTCGCGCTCCTTCGGCAGGACCTTGGCCGCCTCGGCGATGGCCCAGGCCGCCCGCAGGGCGGCGACAGGATGGGACTTGATGCCCTTTTCGAGCGCGGGGCTCTTCCAGGCGACCTGGAGGCGGGTGAGGGCCTCGAGGTCGAGCCGGCCCGCCGCCGCCTCGGCGAGGAGTTGCCAGGCGAAGGTGTCGAGCGCGAGCATCGCCTCTGCCTGCGCCCTGACGCCGAGGCGGGCGCCGCTGCCCTTCTCGACGGCCGCGGCGCGGACGGCGGTCAGCTTGTGGAGGGCCACCAGGTCGCCGCCCACCGTGGCCTTCGGGTCGGCTAGCTGCGCGAAGAGCTTGCCAGCCTTCCCGTGGGTCTGGCCGTCGGCAAAGACGAGGAGCTGGCCGGCAGCGAACCACGTCACGCGGTCCTCGGCAAGCGAAAGCGCCTTGCGGGCAGCGGCGATGAAGTCGGCGGCAGCCTGCTTCATCGCGGCCATCTGCTTGTTGTGGTCTTTGAGCCCTCTGAGCTCGTCGGCCAGCGGGATGGCCAGATGAGAGACGTCGTAGACCCAGGGCGACTCGATGCCGGCACGGCGGAGCGTGCCGGCGACGACCTGGCCCTTGGTGACCCACCAGGTCATCCGCTCGGGCACGAACAGCCAGTCGAGGGCCTGGGCGGCCGTGGCGTTCCGCAGGTCGAGGTAGGTGACTCGCAGGGACGGCTGGCCCGTGACGGCGCAGGCGTCCTCGATGCTGCCCGGGAGCAGCGTGACGCGGAGCCTCGCCGCCTTGGCCACGACGGCGACGGCCTCGGCGAGCGACTGGTCGCGGATGACGAGCTTGAGCCGCGCGTCGAGCGCGGGGATCTGCTTGGCCCACGCCTTCTTCTGCTCCTTGTCGAGCGTCTGGATGAGAGCGAGGGCCTTGCCGCCGACCTCGCCGTTGCTGATGCGGTGCCGCATGCAGGCGGTGTCGAGCAGGTAGGCGAAGGTGGCCCAGGCGCGGGCCGCGGCGGGCGCGCCCTTCTCCTTGTGCGTCTCGGCCTGCTTGAGGGCCTCCTGGACGCGCTTGACGAGGCCGGCGCGACGCTGCTGGAACTCCGCCGACACCGCCCAGTACACGGTGGAGGGTCGCGCGAAAGCGGCGTCATCCTCGACCAGCATCTCCCGCTCCAGGGATGACGCCAGGCCTGCCTGGCGAGGCATCGCCGTCATCGGCTTGGGTGCGGACTCGACCGCCCTGGTGCGACGCATTGGCGGGACAGGCAGCGGCACCGGGCCTGTCACTCCCAGCCCCCTGCTGCCGCCGTGGGCGAAGCCGCCCGCTGGCGCATTCGCTGAGAGACGGGCAGGAGCGCGGCCCCGGTGGGCATAGGCCCTGGCGCTCTTGTAGCGGGTGAGCGACAGCCTGTCCTTCCGGACAGCCGCGTAGCCGTTCGCCAGCTTGCCGTCGAAGTCGCCGGCGGGGCCGAAGAAGCCCTCGTAGCGGGTGCCGGCGGGCAGCGGGACGGGGACGAGCATGCGCCGCGGCGGACGGGCCGGCTCGGGCAGGGGGGCCTTGCTGGTGTCCACGGCCACGAAGCTCGTGTATTGGCTCATGAGCCCGTATTCAAGCGCCAGGGCTGTCACGGCCTCCTCGACCTCGGGCGAGCCCTGGTAGTAGGTCTGGTGCATCAGGTCCTCGATCTTCTGCCGCGCCCAGACCTTGGGCAGGACGTCGTTGGCCTTCTCGGTGGCGGGGAAGTGGACGGTGATGGGCCAGCTCGCCGGCTCGCCCTCCACCTGGCCGCTGACGGTGACCTTCGTGTCGCGCCCGCCGCCGCTGTAGAGGCCGAAGACGATGACTGGGCGGCCTGCCCACAGCTCGGGGATCTTGGCGGGATAGGTCTCGGTGACGTTCACGTCGCCCCAGTCGATGCGGATCTTGGCGAGCTGGGCGCGAGTGATCCGCTCCATGATCTCCTTCACGAGCGGCGCAGCGTCGTCCTTGAGGCCGAGGATCTTGGACATCCCGCCGCCCTGCTTCGCCACGCCGTCGATGAGGAAGCGGTTCGGCGAGCTGCCGATGCCGATGGCCCAGAAGCGAATCCTCTCGCCGCAGCGGCGGCCGACCTCGGCGATGATCTCCGCCTCGTTCCCGATGTGGCCGTCGGTGAGGAGGACGACGATGCGGACCCGCTCGGGGTCGAGGGGGTCGTTGATGGCCTTCTTGATGCCCTCGAGCATCCGCGTCCCGCCCCCGCCGCGCAGGCCGCGGGTGAAGCCGAGCGCCTTCTCGATATTGGCCTCGGTGCACGGCACGGCCTTGGGGAAGAACTTGTGGGCGCTGCCGGCGAAGGTGATGACCTGGACGGTGTCTTTCGACCTGCACTGCTTGAGCAGCCCCGCCATGGCCTCGCGGACCTTGACCGTTGGGTGGCCGGACATGGAGCCGGAGACGTCGATGAGGAAGCTGATCTCGCGGGGCGGGCGGCGCTTGAGCTTCTCGTCCTCTTTGGGCTGGATCATCAGCATGAAGGTGCCGCTGCCCGGGCCGTGGGTGTGGCACAGGACGGCCATCTCGGGCTTCTTGCCGACCACGGCGTAGCGGAGCACGAAGTCCTTATTCGGGATCGTGTCGCCCGGCGAGAGGGCGACGGCGGCGCCGGCCTCGCCGGTGCGCTCGATCTCGGCCTTGTGGTTGGCCACCTCGAGGTCGCGGATGGGCACGCCGGCGTTGAGGCGGGCGGCGAGCGAGATGTCGTGGCCGCTTCGGAACCCTGGCTTGATGACGGGCGGGTTGACGCCGCCGCTCTCCTTGACCCGCGGGTCGGGGCGGTCGTTGCCGGGGATGCGGGTCGGCGCGGCGCCGCCAGGCTTGGCGATGGCCCCGCCGGCGTTATAGCGGGGGCCAACGACCATGGGGAAGTGGAACTCGTAGACGCCCATGTCGTACTCGAGGACGTCGATGTAGGTGATCTCGACGTTGACCTCCTGGCGCGGCTCGATGTTGCCGACGGATTGGACGAAGATGTTGGGCCGCTCCTGCTCGAGGAGGGCAGCGGTCTGGCCGGCCTGGAGGGCCATCTCGTAGATCTCGCGTGCGGCGGCCCGCCGCTTGATGACGCCGACGATCCGGCGATCGCCGATGGCCATCGTCATCGCATCCACCGCCGACTTGTGGGGGAGCGGGAAGACGTAGACCGCCTCGATCTTCTCGTCCATCGGGTTGTAGAAGGTCTGGACGACCTTCACGCGGGCGATGAAGCCGCTGATGTCGGCCTGCACGTCGGTGTGCTTGAGCGGGCACTCGATGACGGCCCCGTCGTCCTGGACGACGCGTAGCGCCCCCTGCGTCACGTCCTGCTCGACGGGATCGACGGCGGGCCTCTCCCCACCAAGCGCCACCGCGGCGACCAGCAACACCGCCACCAGCACGAACCGTGCACGGACTCTCATGGCCGACCTCCTCTGCTCTCACAGCCTTCTGACGTTGGGAAGCTCTGTCGCAGGGTTAGACGCCTGGGGCAGCAGGGAGGTTCCATCGCGTTCGGAGGGCGTCAGGATCTTGTTCCCGGCTAGCGGCCGTTGACAGCGCGGGCCGGGCACGTTATACTCTGGGCCAGCCGACAAGGAGTCGCGGTCGGCCTCGTCCCCGATCCCCATCTCTCCCCGCTGCCCGTGGTCACGATGCCAAAGGCTCGACACCCGCGCGCCCAGGCTGCCACGCCGCCCCTGCCTCTCGCGCTCCGCTACCTGCGGGAATCGCGGGACTTCGCGACGGGATTCCTGTTCATCCTCCCGCTGCTGGTCACCTACGAGGTCGGTATCGTAGTGCTGCGGTCGGGGGTGGTGAACTGGGCTCACGGCCTGCTGCGGACGGTCCTGCATGTCTTCGGCTGGGCCGAGCCCGTGTTGTTCGCGGGGCTCGTGGCGATCCTCGTGGTCGTGGCCCTGGCACGGGCCGAGCGGTTCCGCATCGACGTGGAGCTGCTGGGGCTGATGCTGGTCGAGAGCATCGTCTACGCGTCCGTGCTGGGGCTGCTGTGCTCGTTCGTCACCCGGCGGGTGCTCCTGATGAGTGCGGCGGCGACGGGAGGCCCTCTGCTCCGCGAGATCGTGCTGTCCATTGGTGCGGGGGTCTACGAGGAGCTGCTGTTCCGCGTCGCCCTCTTCGGCGGCCTGTGGTGGGCGCTGAAGCGCTGGACGGGGATGAAGTCCTCCGCGGCGGCGGTGATGAGCGCCGTCGTCTCGTCACTCGTCTTCTCGCTCTGCCACCACTTCGGGCCGTACGGCGACCCGTGGCGGGTGGACCTCCTGGTCTACCGCTTCTGGATGGGCGTGGCCTTCGCGGCGATCTACGCGTGCCGCGGCCTCGGGATCGCGGTCTACACCCACGCCATCTACGACATCATCGTGACGCTGAGCCGATGAGCCCAGCGCACGCGGGCGTGACAGGACAGGCCGATTGCGCTATGATAGCCGCCCGCGCCGCACGGAGATGCTGAGATGCTGACGGACAACATCCTCGATCTCATCGGGAACACGCCGCTGCTGCGCCTGCGGGGCGAGCGGGTGTACGCGAAAGCCGAGTTTCTCAACCCGGGCGGCAGCATCAAGGATCGCGTGGCGCTAGCGATGATCGAGGGCGCCGAGCGGGACGGCAAGCTGCGGCCCGACTCCATCATCATGGAGCCGACCTCTGGCAACACGGGCATCGGGGTGGCGCTGGTGGGCAGGCTCAAGGGCTATCGCGTGCAGATCGTGATGCCTGAGGGGATGAGCGACGAGCGCAAGAAGCTCATCACGGCGCTCGGCGCCGAGCTCATCCTGACCCCCGATGAGGACGGCATCCTGGGCGCCGTCGAGCGGGTGAGAGAGCTGGCGGCCGCCGACCCGCGGATCTACGTGCCCCAGCAGTTCGAGAACCCCGATAACCCCCGCACCCACTACGAGGTGACAGCCCGCGAGCTCTGGCACCAGATGAGCGGCGACATCGCCTGCTTCGTCGCAGGCGTCGGCAGCGGAGGGACGCTCCAGGGCGTCGGCAGGTTCCTCAAGGAGCACAAGCCCGGCTGCAAGCTCGTGGCCGTCGAGCCCGAAGGCGTGTCGGCCCTGCTCGGCCACGAGCCGGGGCTCCACCAGATCCAGGGCATCGGCGACGGCTTCATCCCCGCCATCCTCGACGTCTCGCTGGTGGACGACGTGGTGGAAGTCACTGACGACGACGCCATCGAGACCACCCGCCAGCTCGGCCGCGACTACGGCCTGCTAGTCGGCATCTCGTCGGGTGCCAACGTCTGGGCGGCCCGCCGGCTCGCCGAGCGCATCGATGGCAACATCGCCACCGTCCTTCCCGACCGCGCCGAGCGCTACTTCTCCACCGCACTCCTGTAGCCGCCCCCGCCATTCCACCCACCCATCCTGACGCACTGACGGCGCCATGGCAGCCCAGACCGGCGTGGGGCGTCACTTGCCGTCGTCAGCCGCCTCGAAGCCGAGGGGCGGGAGGTACCCCTTCCCGCCGCATGAGGGGCACTGAATCTGCTTCTTGCCCTTGCAGCGTGTACAGACGGTGTAGTGGGTCTTCACGCCATCGCCCCCGCACGCCTTGCACTTGATCCGGCCGCCCCGACAGCTCGGACAGTCCACCGTCCCCTTGCCGTAACACTGCATGCAGCGGAAGCCGCCGGCGATGACCCCCCTGCCCCCGCAGTTGGGGCAGGTCAGGTAGCCGCGGCCGCGGCACTTCCGGCAGAGGAACCAGCCCCGGCCGTTGCACTCCTCGCAGCGCTCCCGACGGACGTCGGTGTAGCCCTTGCCCCCGCAGTTAGGGCACGCGATGGTCTTCTCGCCCTTGCACGTCTTGCAGGGGCGCGGCGCGACGCGGCCGAGAATGTCGAGTGCGGCGTCGGCGTCTATGCCCTGCTTCCTGGCGCGCTCGAGGATGGTACGGGCCGCCAGGTAGTCCCGGTCAGCGAGGAGGAAGAGGCCGACCTTGTACTCCTCCTGGCGGGAGAGGGAGCTACGGCCCTCGGTGGCCATCTCGACGGCCTCGCGGCTCTTCAGGTCCGTGAGGGGGCGCGCCGCGACCGCGGGGCCGATGCGCACGTGGACTCTGTCCGCCTCGATATGGTCGAACTCCGCCGCCACGCCGCCGATGCGGACGCTGTCGCCGCGCTCGAGCTTGCGGATGCTGGCGAGGGCTTGTGCCCAGGTCTCACCGGCGCCGCGCACCAGTTCCTGGAAGGGCCGCAGCCGCTCGCGGATCGGCTCGAGCTTGGGGTCCACGATGGCCGAGTCCACGAGCGTGCGAGCCGCCTTGTAGTCCCGCGCGCCCAAGTGGTCCATGATCTCCATCGCCAGCTTGGGGAACGCCGCCAGCGCCGCCTTCCGCGCCTGAGCATCCTGCCGGGCGACCATCCCGTCGATACGCTTCAGTTGCGCGTTCGCCTGGCGGCTGATCTCCGGGATTCCCCAGGCCTGGACGGCCCGATAGATGCTCCGCGCCTCATCGAGCTCTGCCTGCCCGATGAGGGCCTTGGCTCTGGCGTCGCGCTCACGGAAGGCGTCGAGCGCGCGGTCGCGGGTCTCGCTGCGGGCGGCGCGCAGCCGCGCGGTGCTCGCCGCGTCCGTGAGCTCTCTCGGCAGGCTGTCGAACTCGGCGAGGGCCTCGGCGACCCTCCCCGCCTGGAAGTGCTCGTCCGCGCGGGCCTTCCGCTTGCCGAGCTCCGCAGCCACCGCCCTCTCGAAGGCCTGCTCAGCGCGCTTCAGCTCGTTCCTGAGTGCGAGCAGCACCTCGAAGCCCTCCCGCGGAAGCTGCCGCTGCTTGGGACCGGAGAACTCTGCGACGGCCTTCCGCAGCCGCGCCGCCCGGCTGGCATAGGCATCAGGGTGGCTCGCGGCGAAGGCCACGGCGCTGTCGAGCGCCGCCCGGATCTCCCTGAGCGCCGCTGCCGGGTCCACGGCGGGAGGCGGGGTAGACGTCCTGGGAATGACAGGGACCCTGGTCGGCGGTGCGGGGACGACCACGCTGGTCGGGTCCGTGGCGGTGGCTGCTTCGCGCTTCTCCCAGCGCTTCATCACCTTGGGGAAAAGCACGAAGAAGATGGCCACATGCGCGGCGAGCCCGATGGCGGCAATGATGTAGGCACCCGTCCTCGACTTCCGTCGCCGCGGCTCGGCGCGCGCAGGTCCGGGGCGAGACGGCCCCCCAGCCCTGGCCGCGGCGTGCGACGCTCTGGCAGCACTGGCGGCCTTGCCGATGGCACGAGGCGCCCCAGCAGCCGACCTCAGCGCCGCGTGGAGCTCACCCGGCGTGGCGAACCGCGCCGAGCGGTCCTTCGCGACCATGCGCTCGATGACGCGAGCCGTGGCGATGCGCACGTCGGGCACGAGAGTGCGGACCGATGGGACCGGCTCCGAGACGGCCGCAGCAGCAACAGCCATCGGGGTCGCACCCTGGAAGGGCACGCCACCGGTGAGCATCTGGTAAAGGGTGATGCCAAGGGAGTAGATGTCTGCGCGGCAGTCCACGCCGGGGTCGGCCCGCAACTCCTCGGGGGCGAGGTAAGCGGGATTGCCGAGGAAGCGGTCGGCGTCGCTCCCTCGGGGCGCGTCGGCGCCGATAGCCTTGGCGAACCCGAAGTCAGCGACCCGCACCTGGCCGTCGGGGGTGATGAGGATGTTGTCGGGCCTGATGTCGCGGTGGAGCACGCCCTTGGCGTAGGCGTGGTCGAGCGCCCCGGCCACCTCGATGGCGATGGCCAGCGCCCGCGCCTCGGACAGGCGGCCCTCCCGGGCGAGCACCTGGCTCAGGCTCTCGCCCTCGATGAACTCCGTGGCGACATAGTGGAAGCCCTCGGCCTCCCCGACATCGATGGCCGCCACGATATTGGGATGTGTCAGCCGGGCCGCGGCGCGGGCCTCGCGGCGGAAGCGCGCCAGGTACGCATCGTCCTCGGCCAGACGCGGCGCAAGCACCTTCACCGCGACGAAACGGTCGAGGCCCCTCTGACGCCCCTTGAACACGGTGGCCGTGCTGCCCTGGCCGATCTTCTCAAGGAGCTCAAACGACCCGAGCTCGCGCGGCACCGTCGTCGCGGTCCTGCTGGCAGCAATCGCCTCGCGAACGACGCCGATCTGCCTCTTGTCGAGCAGGCCTCGGCGCTCGAGCATGTCGGCCGCGGAGGCCACGCCGCCGAGGCTCTCGATCTCGGCCAGCGCCGCCAGCGCCTCCTCCCCCTGCTCCGGGGTCAAATGCCCGCCGGCGACGGCGAACCGGACGAATTCCTCATCATGGGGGGTCGGCATGGTCTCTCGGGCAAGCTGTCCCTAAGGGTCGGAAGCCCACCAAGCGGCCTCCCGCGCATTCTAGCGGCTTCGGGCGGACATTGCAACGCACGCCGTTGTAAGAGATTGTAACAACGTGGCCGAGCAGAGGGGATCCCCGACCCTCAGGGGCAATAGACGCCTGGGGAGTCTGCCGGGTTCCACATCGCGGCTGGGGCCGCAGCCAAAGGTGAAGAGAAAGTGGGGCTGGACATGTTACCGCCCTTCGCACAGACGCTGGGAAGCTCCGGCACCCGTGGCGTAGCTGGCCCATCTCTCATCGCCGCAAGCCCAATCATGGATTGGGTTTGGTATGCCCAGCCCCGCTTTCTCTTCGCGCGGCGTCAGAGCTCGGCCAGCTCGACCCGCCGCCCTTCCTCGGCCGAGCGAAGCGCCGCGAGCGTCACCAGCAGCGAGCCGAGGCCGTCGCGCAGCGTCGCTGCCTGCGACGGCGCCCCCTCCCGAACCGCGGCAGCGAAGGCCGCGAGGAGCGCCACATCGGGGTTCACGTCGGAGGCAACCGCCAGGTCCAGCGGCCGAGCATCGCCCTCGGACTCGAAGGGAAGGAATGTACGGCCGCTCAACTCGCGGCCTCTGCCCAGCGCGAGGTTGCCGCGGGAGCCCACGACATCCACCTTCGCACCAATCGCGGCGGCGCCGATGCTGGAGACGACCGTGGCGGCGCGGCCGTCGCCGAAGTCGATGAGCGCGCTGATCCCGTCGCTCGCCCCAGTCTCTCGGGTGAAGGTGTCGCGGAGGATACTGGCCGTCACAGCCACGGGCTCGCGGCCCATGAGCCACGCCACTTGGTCGAAGTCGTGCGCGCAGAAGTCCATCACCCCGCCGAAGGGCGAGGGGTTGAGGAACTGGGCCTTCATCATCCCCCGCTGGCGGCTGAAGTGGATCTGGACGGGATCGACCGCCTGCGCCCCCTCGTGGAGCGCCGCATAGAGCGGATGGAACCGCAACTGGAAGCACACCATGGCGACGCGGCCACTGCCCTCGGCCATCTCGACCAACTCGCGGGCCGCCGCAGGGTCGTCCCCCAGCGGCTTCTCGACCAGCACGTGCTTGCCCGCCGCGAGGGCGTCGCGAGCGATGGGCAGGTGCGTCTCGACATTCGTCACGATGTCCACGGCCTCGACATCGGGGGCGTCGAGCAGACTGCGGTAGTCGGTGCCCCACGGCACACCCCAGGTCTCGCCTGCCTGGCGAGCGCGCTCGACATCAACGTCGCACACGGCGACGAGCGCCACCCCCTGGCACGCCTCGATCGCGGCCTCGTGGCCGCCTGACCGTGCGCCGAGGCCCACGAGTGCCATCCGCACGGGTTCCATCGCCCTGTCTCCTCCACATCGCTGCCTTCGGCCGCAACCCAAGAAGAAAACTCGGGCTGGGCACACCAGGAAGACACGCCCAGCTCGTCTGGGCTTGTCTTCTGCTTCGAGGGCGCGGCGGGGACGCAACGCGCCGGCAAACAGCAAGACTCACTGGATCGACTCCAAGGCCAGTCGATCCAACAGGATGTGCCCAGTCCGACTTTTCTTCGCGGGAAAGAAGATCCCCAGTGTTTGTAGCGCAGGGAGCTCTCATCCTCGCTGCCACTATAGCGCCCGTCCGCGCGGGGGACAAGCTCCTGTCGGTCGGTAAGCCTGCTCCCAGGCAGTGGAAGGTACCGCGGTCACGGACGCCATCGTCTGCGGCATCGCGGTCCTCGGGAGCAGCGTCTCTCGCAACGGTAGACGAGAATTGCAGAGTTGGTCAACTCTGCAATTCTCCTCCAACGCCACGCGCCATCCGCTGTCCGCGCGCGCCAACGGTCAACGGCGGGTGCTGCCCAGGCTCACAGTCATATCCTCGGCGGGAGGAGAGGCCGAATGCGGCTTGAGCGCACCGCCGTGCGCGGGTAGAATGTGTCGTGGCGAGCGGCCCTCCAGGAATTCTGGCCGCCCCGCGCGGCGGTCGCAACACGTCATGAGGAGCAGAGGCGCATGAGTGGATTGTTCGGCGTGGCCACCCAGGGCGATTGCCGCGATACCCTCTTCTACGGCACCGACTACCAGAGCCACCTGGGAACCCAGTACGGCGGCCTGGCGGTGATGAGCGACGGCATGCGGCGCCGCATCCACAACATCAGCCGCCGGCAATTCAAGTCCTGCTTCTTCGACGATCTGGACGAGCTGGCCGGTCCCATGGGCATCGGCGTCATCAGCGCCGAGGACCCCCAGCCGATGACGCTGCTCGCGCGCTTCGGCGAGTTCGCCGTCGCCATGGACGGCAATATCTGCAACAGGGACGCCCTGGCCGCCGAGCTCCACGCCCGCGGCATGTCCTTCGGCGACAGCACCCAAGGCCACATCAACTCGACCGAGCTCGTGGCCAAGCTCATCAGCCTCGGCGACAGCGTGGTGGACGGCATCCAGAAGATGTTCGACAAGGTTCAGGGCGCCGTCTCCGTCGTCGTCCTCACCCCCGACGGGATCTACGCTGCGCGCGACAAGGCGGGCCACAGCCCTCTCACCGTCGGCCAGAAGGACGGGACCACCGCCGTCGCCACCGAGACCACCGCCTTCCCGAACCTGGGGCTCGAGACGAAGAAGGCCCTGCTCCCCGGCGAGATCGTCCACATCAGCCCCGCCGGCCTCAGCCAGCGCGCCGACGGCGACGAGACCTGCCAGATCTGTGCCTTCCTGTGGATCTACACCGGCTTCCCCGCCTCCAGCTACGAGGGCATCAATGTCGAGGTCGTCCGCGAACGCTGCGGCCGCAACCTCGCCAACGGCGACGAGGTCGAGGCCGATCTCGTCTCCGGCGTCCCCGACTCCGGCATCGCCCACGCACTCGGCTACGCCATGGGACGGGGTGTGCCCTATCGCCGCCCTCTGGTCAAGTACACCCCCGGCTACGGCCGCAGCTACACCCCACCGTCGCAGGAGATCCGCGATCTGGTGGCGAAGATGAAGCTCATCCCTATCACCGAGGTCATCCGCGGCCACCGCATCGTCCTGTGCGATGACTCCATCGTCCGCGGCACCCAGTTCAAGAACTACACGGTCCAGAAGCTCTGGAACTGTGGTGCCCGCGCCGTGCACCTGCGCATCGCGTGCCCGCCGCTGATGTTTCCCTGCCGCTACAACATCTCGACCCGCACCGCCGAGGAGCTGGCCGCGCGTCGCGCCATCAAGGCCATCGAGGGCGAGGCCATCGAGGACGTAGACGCCTACCTCGACCCCACGAGTGAGAAGTACCGCACCATGGTCGCCTGGATCGCCAATGACCTCGCCGTGACCTCCCTGAAATACCAGACCGCCGACGAAATGGTCGAGGCCATCGGTCTCCCCCGCGAGCGCCTGTGCCTCTACTGCTGGAACGGCTGCGGCACCTGAGCGCCCGCCGGCTCGCCGGTCGCCTCGCACCTGCTAGCCCCCGTTCGGGGGCTGGCCTTTCTGGGTCTGCCTGTCCCCACGGCTCCGCACCCACGGCAGACCGTGGGGCATCGCCGTGGGCTTGACTCCGCCGCCTCCTTCGGAGGCTGGCCCGACACCCTCGGCAGGTCTGGGCGCTGTCGTGCGTCGCTGGTGATCGGTCGCGTACCGGCGGCTCCCATCCGTCACCCCCGACCACCGCACGCCGAGCGCCGCTCCTCCCCCTCGACACTCGGACCTCGACACTCGAACCTCGACACTCGAACCTCGACACTCGCCACTCTCACCCGAGCGTCCACGGCTCGCGGTAGACGGGGGCGAGGAGCCTGGAGGCTTCGGGGTCGCCGAGGATGGTCTCGGTGGCAGGGTCGAAGCGGACGCTCCGGCCGAGCTTGTAGGTGAGATTTGCCAGGCAGAGCGCCGTGTTGACCCTGTGGTGGTAGAAGACGTTGCAGCTCGCCTGCCGGCGGGTCCTGATGCCGTTGAGCCACTCCTGGTGGTGGCCGACGGACGGCGGGAGGGTCGATGGGGGCAGGTCGATAGGGGCGCCGGGGCCGGCCTCGGGCACGATGGTGCGGGTGCCGTAGTTCGTGTGGAGGGTGGCGCGCTCGCCGTGGAAGTAGATGCCCAGCCGCCGGGCGCGGCCGCCCTTGCCCTGGAAGTCCCAGCCGTAGCTGTTCGTGCAGTTCATCATCCACGTCATCGTCAGCCCCGGATACTGGAAGAGCGCCTCCTGGACGTCGGGGACGTCGCCCACGTCGTCGATGACGAACCGGCCGCCCTGGCAGCTCACCTGGGTCGGGTGGCCGAGCTCGAGCGCCCACACGGGCAGATCCACGATGTGGGGTGCCATCCCGGGGATCCAGCCGCCACTGTAGTCCCAGAACCAGCAATGCCCTGCTCCCGCTCCGCGGATCATCGCTGGGTTGAAGGGGCGCATGGGGCCGGGGCCGATCCACATCTCCCAGTCGAGCCACTCAGGCACGGGCTCGTCGGCCGGCTTGCCGAGGCCGCGCCGCCCCGAGTTCATGGTGAGGAAGGTGCGGACGCAGTTGATGGGGCCGAGGAGGCCGGAGCGGACGATCTCGACGACGCGGCGGTAGTTGGCCCCCGCGTGGATCTGGGTGCCGACCTGGGTGATGCGGCCATAGCGGCGGGCGGCGCGGACGATGGCCTGGCTCTCGGCGACGTAGAGGGTCATCGGCTTCTCGACGTAGAAGTCCTTTCCCGCCTGTGCGGCCTGGACGGCCATGATCGCGTGCCAGTGGGGCGGGCTCGCAATAACCACGGCATCGAGGTCCTGGCGGTCGAGAAGGCGGCGGAAGTCGCCTGTGCCCTCGGCGGCGCCTTTGGTGAACTTGATGGCAGCGTCGAGCTTCTTGCGATTCACGTCGCATATGGCGCGGATCGTCACCCCAGGTCGGGCGCTGAAGCCACGCAGGTGGCCGCTGCCCATGGGGCCGACGCCGATGATCCCCATGTTGATGGTCTCACTGGGCGAGGCCTTGCCGCCAGCCCCCAGCGCGCTCGCCGCGAGGCCGATGCCCACGGCGCCGCAGCCGCCCAGAAGGGCCCGTCGAGTTCTCGGTGCGCTCATGGTCCTGCTCCACTCGACACCCGGCTCTCGACACTCGACACTCACCCGAGCGTCCACGGTTCGCGGTAGGGCGGCATGGCGAGACGCGCCGCCTCGTCGTCGCCGACGATCGCCTCGGTCGCAGGGTCGAAGGCGACTGAACGGCGGAGGCGGTACGACAGGTTGGCCAGGCAGAGGGCGACGTTGACCTTGTGGTGGTAGGCGACGTTGCAGCTCGGCTGCTGGCGGGTCTTGATGCCGTCGAGCCACTGGCGATGGTGGTCCGCCAGCGGCGGGATCGAGGGCTTCGGCTCCTCCGGGGGCTTGGCGGGATTCTCCGGCACGATCTTGTGCATGCCGTAATCCGAGTAGAGGGTGGCGTGCTCGGCGTGGAAGTAGATGCCCAGGCGACGGGCCATGCCGCCCTTGCCCTGGAAGTCCCAGCCGTAGCTGTTCGTCAGGTTGCTCATCCACGTCATCACGAGGCCAGGGTACTGGAAGAGCACCTCCTGAACGTCGGGCACGTCCCCGCAATCCTCGAGCACGAAGCGCCCGCCCTGGCAGCTCACCGAGGTCGGGTGCCCGAGCTCGAGCGCCCAGACAGGCAGGTCGATGATGTGGGGCGCCATCCCCGGAAGCCAGCCGCCGCTGAAGTCCATGAACGAGCAGTGGTTGTAGGCGCCGCCGAGGATGGCGGGGTTGCAGGGCCGCATCGGGGCGGGGCCGACCCACATCTCCCAGTCCAGCCCCTTCGGCGGCGGGCAGTTGGCCGGGTTGCCGATGCCCCGCCGGGTCTGGTTCATCACGTTGAACGTGCGGACGAGGTTGACTTTGCCGAGGACGCCCGAGCGGACGATCTCGACGACCCGCCGGTAGTTTGCCGTCGCGTGGATCTGCGTGCCGACCTGGGTGATGCGGTTGTACCGGCGGACCGCCTGGACGACGGCCTTGCTCTCGGGGACATAGAGGGTCATGGGCTTCTCGACGTAGAAGTCCTTTCCCGCCTTCGCCGCCTGGACACACATGATGGCGTGCCAGTGGGGCGGCGGGGCGATGACGACGGCATCCACGTCCTCGAGTTCGAGCAGCTTGCGGAAGTCGCCGAAGCCCTTCGGCTTGCCGCCGCAGCGCTTGATCGCTGCGGTGAGCTTCGGCTCGTGGACATCGCAGATGGCCACCACGTCCACGTCCGGCTGGCGGTGCAGCGAACGCAGGTGGCCGCCTCCCATAGGCCCGACGCCGATGAAGCCCATCTGGATGCGGTCGCTCGCCGCAGGCTTCCCCTCGGCGCCCAGGGCCGTCGCCGCCAGCCCGAGGCCCACGGCGCCACAGCCTGCACTGCCCAGGAACGCCCGTCGTGTTGTCCGCTCGCCCATGCCGATGGCCTCCTTTCGCACACCCGCGGCTCGTGATACCCCGAGCCGCTATCATAGCCCTGCGCACCCCCGTGTCAAAGGCTTTCCGCCGCGCCGAGTCTGGCCCCGGTTCTTGGGGTTCCTTCCTCGCCCGTCCGCGTCGTCCTC
>CAZDNN010000044.1:1937-20076 GCA_964506385.1 uncultured Planctomycetota bacterium | reverse complement strand
CGGCGCGGCGAGCGCCTTGACAGCATCGCCCGGGCCGGATAGTACTACAACGTGGCAACTATTCAGTTCCTGTTGCGGGAAGTCCCGGTGCGGGAGGGCGAAGCTCCCGCTGAGCCGATTCAGGGGGCGAAGGGCGGCTCGGCAGGAGCCTCGCCCTCCCATTGGAGCGATCCGCAACAGGAACTATTCGGCCGGCTGAAGTGCCGGCGGGTGGCGCGCATCAGGAACCGGGCTGCGAAGGGGTGTCGCGATGGCGAAGACCGTGTCAGGCAACATCGTGCGGGCCGGGATCATCGGCTGGGGGATGGGCAGGCACCATGCCAAGCTCATCGCCGAGGAGCCCCGCATCGAGCTCGTCGCCGTGTGCGACCTCGACGAGCAGCGCCGCGCACAGGCCGAGAAGGACTACCCGGGCGTCCGGACGTACGCGCGGATGGGCGCGATGCTCCGCCGCGACGACATCGACCTCGCCGTCGTCGTCACCCCCCACAATGTCCACTGCAAGCACGTCTGCCAGTGTCTCGCGGCGGGCAAGCACACGGTGGTCGATAAGCCGATGTGCATCACGGCGAAAGAGGCCGACGCGATGATCGCCGCGGCGAGGAAGGCACGGCGCACCTTCACCGTCTTCCAGAATCGGCGGCTGGACGGCGACTACCTGACCATCCGCGACGTCATCGCCCAGGGCCTCATCGGCGAGGTGTTCCACATCGAGTGCTTCGCCGGCGGCTACCGCGAGCCGCGCGACGTGTGGCGCTCGTGCAAGCGGTTCAGCGGCGGAGCCATGTACGACTGGGGCGCGCACTTCATCGACTGGATCCTCAATCTCGTCCCCTCGAAGGTCGTCAGCGTCACGGGCTTCTTCCACAAGCTCGTGTGGACGAAGTTCACCATCGAGGACCAGACGCGGGCGCTCATCCGCTTCGCCAACGGGACGGTCGCGGACTTCACCCTCTCGCACATCGACATGGTGGGCAAGGAGCGCTGGCGGGTGCTCGGCACGAAGGGGGGCCTCACCCTCGGCCCGAACAACACGCTGAAGGTCCGCACGCTGGTCAAGGGCCACCAGGCCGACATCAGCGTCAAGTGCCAGGACACCCGCTGGCCCGACTACTACCACAACATCGCCGATCACCTGCTCGATGGCAAGCCGCTGCTCGTCCGACCCGAGGAATCGCGCCGCGTCATCGGCGTCATCGAGGCCGCCGGGCGCTCCGCCACGACCGGCAAGCCGGCCAAAGTGCCCCACGAATGAGGGAGAGTAGGAGCAGGCCCGTGCATCGCTCGTCCGCCATCGCGTTCTGCCTCGGATTCGCCACACTCTCAGTCGGCGCGGCGGGCCTCCAGCGCCTGCGCTACAACCACCCCGGCCTCACGGTCGATCTCGGCGTCGGGCTGTGGGCGTGGCCGATGCCGATGGACTACGACGGGGACGGCGACCTCGACCTCGTCGTGTCGTGCGCCGACGTGCCCTACAACGGCACCTACCTGTTCGAGAACCCAGGCGGCGACGCGAAGATGCCCGTCTTCAAGCCCGCCGTGCGGATCGACCGCGGGATGCGGAACGTCCAGGTCTCCTACGTCAATGGCCAGCCGCGGGTACTGACGCCGGCGACGGAGTACCGCGACTTCCGCACGAAGCTCTTCAGCCAGCCTGTGAAGCTCCCAGCGCCCGCGCGCATCCGCCTGGGCAAGCTTCGCGCCAACCAGTGGAGGTATGCCGACTTCGACGGCGACGGGAAGCTCGACCTGATCGTCGGCGTCGGCGACTGGACGGCCTACGGCTGGGACAACGCCTTCAACGCCAAGGGCGAGTGGACCCGCGGGCCGCTCCACGGCTTCGTCTATCTGCTCCGCAACGCGGGCACGAACGAGAAGCCGTCGTATGCCAGGCCCGCCCAGATCCATGCGGGCGGGCAGCCCATCGACGTCTACGGCATGCCTTCGCCCAACCTCGCGGACTTCGACGGCGACGGCGACCTCGATATCCTCTGCGGCTCCTTCACCGACCGCCTCACATACTTCCAGAACGTCGGCTCCCGCACGGAGCCGAGGTACGCGGCGGGCCGCGAGCTGATGCACGACGGCAGGCCGCTGCGGATGGACCTGTGCATGATCGTGCCCGTCGCCATCGACTGGGACCGCGATGGCGACGTCGATCTGGTCGTCGGCGAGGAGGACGGCCGCGTCGCGCTCGTCGAGCACACGGGCAAGGTGGTCGATGGCCTCCCCGCATTCCTGCCGCAGCAGCAGTTCCAGCAGGAGGCCGACTGCGTGAAGTTCGGCGCCCTCGCGACCCCCGTCGGCTTCGACTGGGACGGCGACGGCGACCAGGATATCGTCACGGGCAACACGGCGGGCTATATCGGCTTCATCGAGAACCTCGGCGGCGGCGCCTCACCCAAGTGGGCGAGGCCAGCCTATCTCGAAGCCGATGGCAAGGTGATCCGCATCGAGGCCGGCCCCAACGGCTCGATCCAGGGGCCCTGCGAGGCCAAGTGGGGCTACACCACCCTCAGCGTCGCCGACTGGGACCACGACGGCCTGCCCGACATCGTGGCGAACAGCATCTGGGGCAAGGTCGTCTGGTACCGCAACGTCGGCACCCGCAAGCGGCCGAAGCTCGCCGCCGCCCAGCCCGTCACCGTCGCGTGGAAGGGCAAGCCGCCCAGGCCCGCCTGGAACTGGTGGGAGCCCGAGGCCAGCCAGCTCGCGACCCAATGGCGGACGACGCCCGTCGCCATCGACTGGAATCGCGACGGTCTCCACGACCTCGTGATGCTCGACCACGAGGGCTATCTCGCCTTCTTCGAGCGCAGGGAGGGCGAGGCTCCTGCCGAGCCGCGCCGGAACGAGGGGAAGACGGCTCGGCAGGAGCCTCGCCCTCCCACCGCGCCACGGGCGCGCAGACTCGTCCTGCTGCCGCCACGCCGCATCTTCCTCGCCACGGGCAGCCCCCCTGCTCCCCTGCGCCTCAATGCCGGCCTCGCGGGCCGCAGCGGCAGGCGGAAGCTCTGCCTCGTCGATTGGGACCGCGACGGCCGGACCGACCTGCTGGCCAACAGCCGGTGCATCGACTTCCTGCGCAACGTCGCCGACGCGCCCGGCGGCGGCTGTGTCTTCCAGAGCCACGGCCCCGTGGATGCCCGCCGCCTCGCAGGCCACACCACCAGCCCCACCGTCGTGGACTGGGATAAGGACGGGAAGCCCGACCTGCTGGTCGGCGCCGAGGACGGCTTCTTCTACTACATGAAGAACCCCCATCCCATCGCGCGAGCGCCGCGGATGGAGCCGCCGAAGCATCTCGTCGCGGCCTGGGATTTCGAGCCCGGCGAGCTGTCGAAGTAGCGCCCAGATGACTGAGGAGGAACCGGCTTGCCGCAGCTCCCCGTCGCCGACATCGTGGTGCTGGTCGCCTACATCCTGGGCGTGGTGGGGCTGGGCTGCTACTTCGTGCGGAAGAGCCGCGACACGGAGCACTTCATGGCCGCCGGCCGCTCACTGCCGGGGTGGGCCGTGGGGCTGTCGATCTTCGGCACCTACCTGAGCAGCAACACCTTCATCGGCTACCCGGGCATCGCCTACGGCGGGACGTGGAACCGCTTTGTCTTCAGCCTGTCGCTGCCCCTTGCGGCGTGGATCGCGGTGAAGTGGTTCGTGCCGTTCTACCGCAAGTCGGGCGAGATCTCGGCCTATCATCATCTCGAGAGGCGCTTCGGCCCGTGGGCGCGGAGCTATGCGCTGGCCTGCTACCTGCTGATGCAGGTCGCGCGGATGGGCGCCGTGATGTTCGGCGTGGCCATCGCGCTCGACGCGCTGACGGGCTGGGGGATGGCGCCGATCATCATCGCCATGGGCGCCCTGGTGACCCTTTACACGCTGCTCGGCGGCATCGAGGCCGTCATCTGGACGGACGTGGCGCAGAGCATCGTGCTCGTCGTCGGCGCCGTCGTCGTGGCCGTGATGCTGCTCGTCGGCATGCCCGGCGGGCCGAGGACGGTGCTCGACACGGGCCTGCACTTCGGCAAGTTCAGCCTCGGCAGCTTCGGGCCGTCGCTGAGCGAAAGCACCTTCTGGGTGGTGCTCCTCTACGGCATCTTCGCGAACCTCAAGAACTTCGGCATCGACCAGAGCTTCGTCCAGCGCTACCACGCGGCGAGGGACGAGGCGGCGGCCGGCCGCTCGGTGTGGATGGCCGCCCTGCTCTATATCCCTATCTCCCTGCTATTCCTGTTCATAGGCACCTGCCTGTTCGCCTACTACCAGCATCCGAGCAACACCAGGCTGATCGCCGAGATCAAGCGCGACGTCGCCGCCGAGCGTCTGGCTGGCGAGAGGGACGAGCTCGGCGCGGATGCCTACGCGCGGAAGCTCGACGAGACGGCCGCGGGGCTCGGGTCCAAGGACATCGGCGACAAGGTGCTCCCCTACTTCATCGTCCGCAAGCTGCCGCCGGGGCTGGCTGGTCTGCTCTTCGCCGCCATCTTCGCCGCGGCCATGAGCAGCATCGACACGAGCCTGAACAGCTCGGCGACGGTCATCCTCTCGGATTTCTACAAGCGCTACCTGCGCCCGCGGGCGGGCGAGCGGGAGTCAATGCATGTCCTGCACGGCGCTACACTTGCGTGGGGCGCGGTCGGCACGGGGGTCGCGCTCGCGATGATCGGGCAGAAGAGCCTGCTCGACGCGTGGTGGAAGCTCTCGGGCATCTTCACCGGCGCCATCCTTGGCCTGTTCCTGCTCGGCTTTGTGGTCCGGCGTGCCGGCTCGATCGCGGCGCTGGCGGGGGTCGCGGCTGGGGTGGCGCTCATCGCCTGGATGACCTTCTCCCGGGTCGTCGTCACGTGGCTGTCGCGATGGCCGCAGCTCGCGGACCTGGCGGCCAGGCTCCACTGCCCCTTCCACCACTTCCTCACCTCCGTCTTCGGCTCGACCGCCATCGTGCTCGTCGGGTTCCTCGTCAGCGTGGCGATCGCGCGGCGTCGGGCGTGATCCTCCTGCTGCCACTGGCGTTACGAACGTTCGGGAGATGATCTCGGAGTTCAACAACTCCGAGATCCTCTCCAGCGCTCTCGCCCCTCCCGGCCCGTGCACGCGGCGCAGGGGCCTGCATGGCCACATGTGGTGGATTCTCGTTGATTCTGCCGCCGGGAGGGCGACACTCCACATTTTCGCCGACCCCACTCCGCTTTTCCGCCATCCGCCCGCGCGCGCTCCTCCCATGGCGGCGGTTTGACAGGTTGCCTGGAGCGCGGCTATAATCGGGGAGGTGGCCATTCAGCCGGCTGAAGTGCCGGCGGTGGCGGGCCCACACTTCGCTGAAGTGTTGCTCCGGGAGGGTGTGTGGGAAGCCGCTGAGGCGGCTTCCGTTGCTGTTTGAAGGGTCAGGTAGGGGGCCCCTGCGGGTGCCGAAGCTGATCGACCAGACAACCGGTGAGGAGCGGCAGCTCATCAAGCGGGTCATGCTGATCGGCCGCGCCGCCTACTGCGACGTCTGCATCCCCGAGAGCATTGTCTCCCGCGAGCACGCCCGCCTGGTGCGGCGGATCACCGGCTTCTACCTCGAGGACCTCGGCTCGACCCACGGCACCCGCGTCAACGGCGTGCGCATCCACCGGCGGGTCAAGCTCCAGGACGGCGATGTCATCACCATCGCCATGGTCCGCGAGAGCCCCGACGGCTCGACCCACCGCCCTCCCCACACCGACACCGCCATGCCCCCGCCGAAAGCCCTCCCGCCAGGGGCCGATACGACCGCCCAAGGCCGGGTCCGCATCGGCGCCGCCTTCGTTTTCTCCAAGTAGCCCCGTCACCCACCCGCCGGGTCGGACGACGCGCCGAACTCGGCGGCGAGGGCCTGGAGCTCGTCGAGATGCTCGAACAGGGCGCAAGGCAGGCGCTCGCGGCGCCGCAGGCCGGGCCGCTCGCGAACGGCGCGGAGGAAGGCCGACTGGAAGGCCGCGGCCAGCCCCCCCTCCCGAACATTGTCGCAGGCCACAGGGGCGAAGGGGCAGGGCTCGACGCCGCCCGCGGCGTTAACGTGCAGGACGTCCTCGCCGGCGGCGAAGCAGCGGTTGTCCAGGCCGTACTCGTCGTCGGGGAAGTGGATGAGGACGATGGGCTTGCTGCGGCGCAGGGCCTCGATCCGACGCCGCAAGCCGGCGCGCGCGTCGGGGCCGAGTACCCACTCTGGCCGCGGCGACGGGCCGGAAGGCACATACTCGGTGAAGGCCCCCAGCGAGCAGCCGCGGGCGACCATCTCGTCAACGAAGACATCGCTGGCCACCCGCCCGGCGTTGCGGGTGGTGACCATGGCGTTGAAGGCACTGATGGCGTCGGCCTCGCGCAGCAGCTCGAGGGCGCGGAGGGCGGCGGCGTGGGCGCCCGGCGCCCGGCGGCCGTCGGTGTCGGCAGGGAAGCCCTCGACGCTGACGAACGTCACGGTGTTGCCGCTGCGGGCGAGACGCCGCGCGATGGCGGGCGTCATGAGCGCGCCGTTGGTGAAGGGCACGAAGAGCAGGCGGCGGTGGCGTTCCAGCAGGTCGAGCAGCTCGGGCCGCATCAGCGGCTCGCCGCCCGTCAGGACGATGCCCACCACACCCAGCGCCTCGGCCTCGGCGAACAGCCCGTCGAGCTCGTCGGCCGACAGCTCGTCCGCCTTGGGCCGCCCGCGGGAGTAGCAGCCGCCGCAGTTGTAGTTGCAGCGCAGGGTGGGACTGACCTCGATGACCCACGGCACGGGCGCGCCGAGTCGCCGCATCGAGCGCCGCCGCCGCACGCTCTGACGCCAGATCCGCCACGCCATCCGGGCAAACCGCGCCATCCGACGGGGCCCCGCCGCGCCCCACGCGCGCAGCGCCGCCATCACCAGGTCGCCTAGCCCGGGTTTCGTCACAGGTTCCGCCAACGCGCGGCCTCTCCACTGCACAGCTTCACATTCGGGCGGGCGGCTATGCCCTGGAGCATCGCCCCGGCCCCGTCACCACTCAGCCACCACGCTGACGGTCTGCCCCTCACCCACCGCTCTCAAGGCGGGCAGGACTATGGTGAGCTGGCGGACGCCTTTGCTCTGGATCGTGGTCGCGCCCGTCACAGGCTGGCCGGCGATGCGGACGGCCACGGCCTTCGGCTCGGCGCCGTCGGGCAGCTCGAAGACGAGTGTCTTGACGCGAAGGCGCCCATAGCGCACGTCGAGCGTCTCAGTCTGGGTCTTGCCTGCACGCTTCTGGGTGAAGAGGCCCCAGCCCTCGGCGGCGGAGAAGAAGCTGGCGTGGTCGTCGGGCCGCCAGACGGGCTTGAAGCCGATGCGGCCCGTCGGCCCGTCGTAGACATAGCCCTGGCAGGCGAGGAGCATGGACCAGATGCTCATGGGGCGGGCGTAGAACTTGCCGCACTCGTCGTCGCCGAAGGGGTTGCCGCTGTAGCCCCACGACGCGGTGTTCGCGCCTGTGAGGCCCGTGCGCTTGCGGCCGTCGTAGCGGATGGCCGCGGCGTGGACTACGGCGAAGCCCTCCCTCATCAGCCCCGCCTGCACCATCGCTGCGGCGGCGGAGTACTCGAAGCCGCTCATCACCTCGTCGGCGTAGCGCATGTGCTTCGCGGGCCGCGGTCCCTTTGGCCACGTGATCATCTGCATCCCCGGATCGTCGTCGTGGACGAACTTGCGGGGGGCCTGGCGGTAGCCCCGCAGACAGGCCCGGAAGTTGTGCTTGAACAACGAGCCGAGCGCCGTGCGGACGTGGCCGGGCGGGTAGAGCCAGCCGAGGCCGAGCTGATGCGCCCACCACTGCCCGAGCACCTGGTCGATGTGGCAGCCGTCGTAGTAGTCCTGCTGCGGATGGGCGTCGGGAAGCTGGATGTAATAGTCGCCGTTGAAGAGCGCCTCGTCCTGCTTCTTCGAGCCCGACTCCCGGATCTTGCGATACCGCTCGGCCACCTTCGGCTCGCGCTGGAGCAGCGCCATCTTCTCGCTGGCGGCGAGCGCCGCGAGGTAGAGGGTGCCGAGCCACGACGTGTTGCCGCTGAGGTTCCCGTCCAGGGTGTTCCACTGCGGCCCGGCGAGCACGCCGTCGCCGTCCTTGTCCCAGCGCCCGATCAGGTAGTCCATCGCCTTCCTGACTTGGGGCCAGTGTTTGGCGAGCCAGGAGCCGTCGGGGCTCATGAGGTGCTCGCGGTATGCGCCGAGGATGCCGCCGCACTGGCCGTCGAAGGCTGGGTGGCTGCTCGGCTGGCGGTGGGGGATGGCGCCGTCGGCCGACATGTGCCGCAGCTCCTGCTCGCGGAGGATGCGGCCCAGCTCGGGGAAGAGGCGGGCGTGGGCCTGGGCGTAGTGCCACACGTGATTGCAGTTCCCGTGGCAGCAGCCGGTGGTGCGGCACATGCCCTCCCAGCCGCCGAAGTAGCCGCTGCGGGTCCAGAAGCAGGTCTGCGAGCGCAGGACGACGAGCTGGGAGCTGAGGCGGTCGAGGAGCCAGTGGGGCAGGTTGCTGGCGTAGAGGGCGTCGTGGTAGCGGAGGGACTTCTCGCGGAGCTCGTCGTGGCGACGGACGACCTCCTGCGCGACCTCGAGGGCGCTGCCCCACCAGTTCGCATACTGGTTGCCCGGCCCGCCCCAGCCGCCGCGGCCGTGGCGGCCGCCGGGGAAGTGCCAGGCGAGGACGAAGGTCACGGAGCGGCTCTCGCCCGGCTTGAGCGTGAGTGGGGCGATCAGGGCGCCGTCGAGCGTCTGTCCCTTCGGCGACGGCCCGGCATCGGGCGCCGGTGCGGGCACGCCGTTGCCTGTCAGCCCTCTGGCGAGAGCGTCCAGGCTCTCCCACGACGGGATGCCGATGGCCGGCTGAGCGCTCGTCGCGAGGGTCATCGAGCCCGTCTTGCGCCCGTCGGCGGTCATTGCGAGGAACGTGCCGTCCTTGACACGCCTGATGCGATTGACGTTGCCCCCGTAGGCGGGGTGAGCGCGGCCGCCGATCGCGCCGGCGCCCGTGTAGCCCACCGCGTTCTGCTGGGTGGCGAGGACACTCACCTCGACGGGCTTCCCCCCCGGATTGCGGACCGCGACGGTGGCGATGGCGCAGGGGATCGCCGAGTCGCGCAGCTCGAGCGGGATGAGCGGGTTGAACGTCTCCAGGCTCACCACGACCGGCACCGCGGGGTCCTGGAAGGTGTACCAGCCGAAGGGGTACTCGCCGCGGAACGTCAGAGCCTTCATTGCCGGGAAGGGGCCGACTGCCTCGGTCTGGAGGGCGCGGAGGACGGGCTCGCCGCCCTGGGGCGTGACGCGAATGGCGAAGAAGCTGTCGGGCACGAAGGCCTGGTTCATGTTGTTGAAGATCTGCCAGACGTGGCGGACCGCTCGGCCGTCGATCTGGATGGACCCCGCGCCGATGCCGCCGACGGGCAGGCTGATGGCCGTCAGGTGCTCGCCCTCGTAGACGCGGGTCTTGCCGCGGGCGTAGAGCACCTTCTCGTCCGTCAGCTCGGCAAGCCGCTCCCTGGCGGCGGCCTCCCGGGCCTCCTGCTCGCGGCGGAGCCGCGCCTGGATCTCCTCGTAGGGCACCCGCTTCTTGGCGCCCATCGCATCCATGTGGGCGGCGATGGCCGCGAGGGGCAGGACCCGGTTGTAGATGGCCACCTCGTCGATCAGGCCCTCGAACTCCTCGCCCCCCGCGACGTTGGCCACGCCGATCAACACGGGCAGGCCCTTCGCCGCGAGGGTGAAGCCGCTGCCGCCCGAGAGCACCCGGCACGGCAGCGCGTCAAGGTAGACCGTCAGCCTGCCTTTCCGATCGGTGATGGCGAGGTGGTACCACTCGCCCCGCTTCAGCGGGCCGCCCATCGGCTCGAAGCGGGTCACCTGCCGCCCGTTCCAGAAGGCGAGGCACGAGTAGTCGCGCCACAGGTGCATGCTGAACCGCGTTTTCGGGCTCGTTGCCCGCTTGGCGATGAGACAGGGATTGCCGCTGCCGGTCGGCGGGAAGTCGGGCCTGAACCACAACTCGACGGTCGTCTCGGGCAGATCGAGTGCCGCGGCATCGCCCACGGTCACGTGGCGGCCGCCGCCGACGCTCAGCGCCTTGCCGCCGACGGGGCCATCGGCGAACGCCGCCTCGCCGCCCTTCGCCTCGCCCGCCAGCTCGCCTTTGGCATCCTTCAGGTCGCCCTCGAAGCGCCACCAGGCGACCAGGCCCGTCTCGCCACCCACAGCCTGCGCGTACCGCTCGGCACCCGCCGCCCCCGCCAACGCCACCACGGGGAGCAGCGCCACGCCGCACGCGAAGGCAACGCTCAGCCGGCGTCTCATCGGAAGTGCTCCTGACAGGCTGCAACCGGAGGCCCATGCAGGCAACGATTGTAGCATGACGCCGCCGCCCGTGCGACCGGCGGACCGCAGGCCTGCGTCGTGCTCGCACATCCGCGCGCTTTCATCAGCGGAAACGCTTGCCCTTGGGCTTGGGCGGCTCGATCTGGGGCCGCGGCTCGACGCGGGCGGCTTCGGCGTAGGCGACCATCCGCTTCAGGATATCGGGCTTCTGGGCGGCGAGGTCCGTCTTCTCCCCGACGTCGGTCTCCAGGTCGTAGAGCTCCCAGGGCTGGTCGGAGCGGTGGCGACAGAGCTTCCAGCGGCCGGCGCGGACGGCCTGCATGAGGCCATTGGGCTCCCAGGCCTGCTTGCGCCAGTTGTAGCGGTGCCACTCCCAGTAGAGGTACTCGTGCCGCTTCTGCCTGTCGGCCTGGCCGAGGAGGGTGGGGAGGATGGAGAGGCCGTCGATGTCCCTTGGCACCTGTGCCGTGGCCCCAGCAAGCTCGGCCCAGGTGGGCAGCATGTCGGCGAAGGTGCAGGGGAGGTCGCTCACGGCGCCAGCCTTGATCTTCCCGGGCCATCGGGCGATGAGGGGCGTGCGGATGCCGCCTTCGTACATGGCCCGCTTGAAACCCCGGAGCGGGCCGGACGAGTTGAGCGAGCCCTCGAAGCGGTTTGAGGCACCGTTGTCCGAGCAGAAGAAGACGATCGTCCTGTCGTCGATGCCCAGCTCCTTGAGCAGCGCGAGGACCTGGCCGACGCAGCGGTCGATGAGCAGGTTGAAGGCGGCGTGGCCCTTGGCCTGCTTCGGCCACGGCTTGTCCTTCACGGCCTGCCAGGCGGGGTCGGCGGCGGGGATCTGGTAGCTGGCGTGGGGCGGCGTCCAGGGGGCGTAGCAGAAGAACGGCTCGTCCTTGTGCTCGCGGATGAACCGCGTCATCTGCTCGAAGATGCGGTAGTGGGTATGGCGCTCGGCCGTGCCCGGCTTGCCGGTGAGCGGGACCTTCTTGCCTGTGTCGATGAGGTAGCCGGGGTAGTAGTTGTGGGCGTGGATCTGGTGGTAGTAGCCGTAGAAGCGGTCGAAGCCGTGGCGCTCGGGGACGCCGGGGGTATCGAGGTCGCCGAGCCCCCACTTCCCGAACCCGCCGACGGCGTAGCCCGCCTTCTTGAGGACCTCGCCCGCCGTGACGTCCTCGGCGCGGAGCGGGATGCCGCCGGTGTTGCCGCGGACGGAGGTGTGGCCCATGTGGTAGCCGGTCATGAGCACGCTGCGGGAGGGGGCGCAGACGGTGCAGCCGGCGTAGGCGTCGGTGAAGCGGATGCCCTCGGCGGCCATCCGGTCGATGTGGGGCGTCTGGATGGCCTTGCCGCCGTAGCAGCTCAGGTCGGCCCATCCCATGTCGTCCACGACGATGAACACGATGTTCGGCCTGTCCACGGGCTTCCTTTCGGCGGCGCGGGCGCCGGGCGCGGCGGCCAGGGCGCCGGCTCCGGCGGCAAGGGTCCTCAGAAAACTGCGGCGGTCGATTGGCGTCATGGCGGCCTCCTGCGAGAGCGGGCGTCCGGGGCGACGGGCAAGGGTACCGGAATCGCCTGGCACGTGCAACGCCCGCCGAGGCGGCGGAGCGGCGATCGACAGACTCCCTTGGGCATTGCGGAGTTGCCCAACTCCGCCATAGTGCCCCGCTGGACGCCAGCCTGTCTCCCGGGACCCTGCTCAGCCACCCTGTCCCGTGCTGCCTCTTGGCAGCTCTCGCCCCCGAGTGGTATAGTGGCCTGGCCACACGGAACGACGCACGCAGGACTCGGACATCGATGCCCGCGACAACCGCAAGGGCACGTGGCAGTGGAGCGTCCTCGCCTTCCGCCAGCCGCGGATCGCCCTCGGCATCCACACCTGGACCCACGGCTGCCTCACCCCCATCTACGAGCTGCTCGTGGCGGACTACGAGGCGCAGGGCTACCGCGTCGGCGCCTTCAAGAAAGAGAAAGACGCCCTTATGCGCTTCCTCACCACCCTCTCAGGCCTCGGCCTGCCCGAGTGAGAGCCCCGGTGAGCGGGCGGACGGAGTCCCAGAGACTCAACGCGGATTGCCGAGATTCGCAGATGTGCACTCAGGTCCGAGCGCGCTTGAGGGCGCCGACGAGGCGATCGGCCTCGCGGGTGGGCTTGGGGATGCGGGTGCCGTCGGTGCAGGCGAGGGTGAGGGCGATGGCGCGGGACAGCGAGATGCGATGGCCCTGGGAGACGTAGACGGGCTTCACGCGGTCGCGGGTCCGCACGGCGGCGCCGACGGTCTCGCCGTCGTGGACGAGGGGCGTCCATGCGCCCTTCTCCGCGGGCGGCTCGTCGAAGGCGCCGACGAGGACGGACTTGGCGCAGCCGATGGCGGGCACGTCGAGCACGAGACCCAGGTGGCAGGCGAGGCCCATGCGCCGCGGATGGGCGAGGCCGTGGGCGTCGAACATCACGACATCCGGCTCGGCCTCGAGCTGAGCGAAGACCTCGAGCAGGACCGGCGCCTCGCGGAACGCCAGCAGGCCTGGGATGTAGGGGAAGGTGAGGGGGCAGATGGCGGTCCGACGCTCGACCTCCTCGAGGCGGGGCATGGTGTAGACGACCACGCCGCCAATGCCCAGGCGCTCTCGCAAGTCGAGCGCGATGTCGGCGCCCGCCACGAGGCGGACCATGCCGAGATCGTCGTCGAGGACGACCCGGCCCCGCAACTCACGCTGGATGGCTGCGGCCTCCTTGGGCGTCACGTCCCAGCGATGGAGGCGTCGCGCTCTCACAGGGTCACCGAGGCGGGGGGTGGGATCAGTAGTTGTCGTAGACGCAGTCGGGGTCGAAGTAGTCGTCGTTGGCGATCTCCCAGGCGGGGATGCCCTCGACGTGGCCGTCGAAGAACGAGCAGTTGGTGATGTGGCCGGGATGGCGCGGAACGGGGCGGGTGGGGGAGGTGTCCCACCAGACGTATAGCTTCTTGCCGTCGTGGGCGCCGTGGTTCATGTCGATGGGCATGCGGGCGCAGCCTGGGTTGCGGCTGTCCTCGAGCCAGTCGTTGGGCTCGGCGGCGATGTTGGTGACCCAGCCGACGTCGAGGAAGAGGATGGTGCTGGCGGGATGCTTGCAGTGGGTGATCTGCTGGGGGCCGACCCAGAGGTTGAGGTGGGAGAGGTTGTAGCGGGGCGGGGTGAAGACGCGGTGGTTCATCGAGTAGCCAATCTTCGTGGCCTTCTTGGCGGGGCATCGGAAGATGCCGAGCTCGCGGCTGTAGGGCTCGAGGAACTCCCACCATTTCTGGGGCGGATCCCATTGGAGGTGGGGTGACGCGGAGTTCAGCGGGGGGAGGAACGTGTCGTTGTTGTTCACGTAGGTGAGGGTGGAGGCCTGGATCTGCTTGAGGTTGCTGATGCAGTTGCTGGCCTCGGCGGTCTTCATCGCGCGGATGACGGCGGGCATGAGCATGGCGGCGAGGATGCTGATGACCGCGATCACCACCAGCAGCTCGATGAGCGTGAAGCCTCGCCGGGCGGCGGCGGGTTGCCAGAGATGCACAGCACGCATGCCACGTCTCCCCCAACCGGGGATTCCCCGCCTCCCCATTGGCATTCTACGACACTGCCGCCGCTGCGTCAATGCCGTGGCGGCTCCCGCAAGGCCGCGGAATCGCGGGCATTGACAGCGTGAGGTCGGCCCGGTACGCTATGGGCCGAATGACCGCTGACCCCCGCCGGCAGGAGCAAGCGATGCATGCACGGACGCTGGGACTCGCGATCGCCTGTGTCGTCCTCGCCGGCTGCTCGTCGGGCGACCCGGAGTCGCTGGACAACCTGTCGGACGCCGAGCGGGGCGAGCTGCCGGTGCTGGACCACCAGGGGGTAAAGGAGCAGATCGCGCAGCACAAGGGGCGGATCGTCGCCCTGGCCGCCTGGTCGGCCAACAGGGAGGGCCACGAGGCGTTCTACAAGGGCCTCGGGGGCCTGGCGGCGGGGGACGCCGAGGCGGGGCCGGTGGTGATCGCGATGAACCTGGACGGCGCGGTGGCCGTGCGCGACAAGGTGCTGCCGCTGATCCGCGAGGTGCAGCCGGCCTTCGCCAACTGCGTGTTCGACGGCGATCAGATGATGCTGACGGCGGTGGTGGACCCCGAGTGGGCCGGGCTGCTGCCCGCGGTCTGGCTCTACGACGGGGAGGGGAAGGTGGCGGCGAGCTTCTACGGCGCCAATGCGCTCGATCGCGCTCGGGCGAAGCTGGCGGAGATGGCGAAGTAGAGGCTGGTGTCGTGCACCTGACGTCCGTTGCCAGGTCTGCCTGATGGTCAATGCCCTGCGCCCGTATTCGGCCGCGGGGCGCCTTCGTCATGGCTTGGGCTTGCCCTTGCTGCGCTGTTTGCCCTTGCGTTTGGCCCTGGCGGCTCGGTCCTTCTCCATCCTGGCGCGGTAGCGGGCGAGGAGGGGGTCGTCGGGGGCGGGGCCGGGGAGGTCGGCGAGCCAGGCCTCGAGCCGCTTGCGGGCGGCGACCGCCTCGGGGGCCTGCGATCTCGTGACGTTCCTGTAGCCCTCGCCACTGCGGTTGTCGCCGCAGTCCCAGAGCTGACCGTCGCCGTCGAGGAGCCAGCGCTTCGAGCGGATCATCCGCTTGTCGGCGCAGTAGCTGAAGAGGTAGTCCCGTTCCTTGCCTTCCTCACCGCGGAGGATCCAGGCGAAGCTCTGGCCGTCGAGCGCGTAGTCCTTCGGCAGCGGGACGCCGGCGAGGTCGAGGAGTGTGGGGAAGAGATCGACGAGGCTGACAAGCTCCTTGCGGGCGCCTCGCGGCTTCACGGTGCCGGGGCCGTGGACGATCATCGGGACGAGCGGGCCGACCTCGCCGCTCACCTTGTTCTTGCCGTAGACAGCGGTGCCGTTGTCGCAGGTGTAGAAGAGCACGGTGTCGTCGCGCAGGCCCATCGCCTCGAGCCCCTTGACGATGCGGGCGACGAGCTTGTCCACGTACTCGACGTTGCTCTTGAGAGAGCCGGGGATCTTACGGCCCGTGGGCTTCCCGTCGGCGTCGAGCTCGGGCACGGGCAGATAGCCGCGGCGATTCGCCTCGAAATCCCACGAGCCGTGGGTCAGGCACATGGGGAAGTAGACCAGGAAGGGCTGCTCCTTGTTCCGCCGCGCGAAGTCGAGGAGGAACTCGACGAAGAGGTCGGGGCCGTAGTCGGTGGGCCTGGTGGGCACGCCCTTGCCGTTGCGGACGATGGCGGGGTGCCAGTAGCGTGCGGCGCGGCCTGGGAGGGAGTGGCCCTTCTGCTCGACGGGGCCGTCGAAGCCGTCCCATCTCCGCCACATGCAGTGCTCGTCGAAGCCGTAGTCGGTCTCGACGCCTCGGAGCTGCCACTTGCCGCAGATGGCGGTGGCGTAGCCTGCGGCCTTGAGGGGCTGGGCGAAGATCCTGTGGTTGCGGCTGAAGTCGGCGTCCTCCTCCTTGCCGGCCGGCTTCATGTTGTTGTGCCACCAGTGGGTGCGGAAGGCGTAGCGGCCGGTCATGATCATCGCGCGGGTGGGCGAGCAGATGGGTGTGCACCAACAGGTCTCGAAGCGCACGCCCGTCTCGGCCAGCTTGTCGAGTGTCGGGGTCTTGTGGGTCGGATGGCCGTAGCAGCCGTACTCGCGCGCCGAGCAGTCGTCGGCCATGAGGACGATGAGGTTGGGCGGCCGCTTCCTCCCGGCCCTGGCGGGCGGCAGCGCGGTGGCCGCGGCAGTCGCGGCCAGCGTGGTCAGGAAGTCACGACGCCGCATGAGGGGTCTCCCGTCGCTCGGCAGGAACGCAGCAGGGCGCAGCCCGGCGCTTCGGGCTCCGCCCTGCCCCGTGCACAGGGGAAGCTAGTCGTCCAGTTTCTCCCGCGCCCAGATCATGTCGGAGATCAGGTCGCGGCTGTGCTTCTTGGTGGACACGCGGGGCTTGCGCAGGAGGATCATGTACTTCTGGTCTTTGGAGTAGGCGGTGGTCGGGCCCTCGCCCTTCTCCGCCCAGGGCGACGGGCCTTCGGTCCACCCCTTCTTCATCACCGGGTTCGTCCCCTCGGGCGGCGGCGGCGTCTCGGTCTGGGACAGCTTGATGGGCATGTCCTCGCGATAGATGTTGGGCGACATGCATCCCACCAGGCCGAGCGCCAGCAGCGCGACGCCGAGAGCCACACAGGCCGCCCGCCACTCTCTGCTCATGGTCTTGTACCTCCTCTTCTGCGCACTCGCTTCTCACCCGCTAGCGTACTCACTGCGCCTCGGCATGTCAACGACCTTGTCGTGCGCGCGGGGAGGGGCGGCGGTCACGAGTGGCCGCGTTCGGGCGGGGCGACGCCGTGGTCGTGCTGCTCGTCGGCGCCGCGGCCGTCGATGTAGGCGCCGGGCGGCAGCAGGTGGCGGGCGGTGAGGAGATAGTCGTCCTCGCGCTCCATCCAGGCGACGACCCTGGCGTGCAGCCCGCGGCGCACGTCGTCGCAGGCGGGGTCGTCGGTGCGGTTGGCCCGCTCGCCGGGGTCGGTGGCGCGGTCGTAGAGCTCGCAGCGGTCATGGGGGCTCCAGACGTACTTCCAGCGCGCCGTGCGGACGCCGCGGAGCTTGAACTCGCGGCCCTGGTAGGAGTCGTAGCAGGAGAAGGCGCAGTCGCGGTCGGTCTGCCAGAACGAGCGCTCGCGCTCGGCGTCGGTCAGCACGCCATCGACGCCCGCCAGATCGATCAGCGTCGGGAACAGGTCCAGCAGGCTCACAAAGCCGCCTGCGTTGCGCGGCGCCCGGCCCTGCGGGTCCCAGACGATCATGGGGATGCGGACGATCTCGTCGTAGAGGTAGGGGCCTTTGTCGAAGTTGCCGTGGGCGCCGAGCATCTCGCCGTGGTCGGCGAAGAAGGCCACCACCGTGTCGTCCCAGAGGCCCCGCTCGTCGAGGCGGGCGAACAGGCGGCCCAGCTCGTCGTCGAGATGCGAGCAGAAGCCCCAGTAGTGCTGGCAGGTCCGCCGCCAGTCGTCGGCCGTCAGCGGCCTGGTGTCCTGGCAGCCCCAGTAGGGGGCCGACTGCATTCGCGGCTTGCCTGGCTCGACGAAGGGCGGGCAGTAGTTGGCGGGCTTGAAGCCGTCGGGCAGATCGGCGTAGAGGTCGGCGAACCGCTTGGGCACGAAGTGGGGGAAGTGGGGGCCGCTGAGCGAGAGCATCAGGCAGAACGGAGAGTCGCCTCCGGCCAGCTCGTCGAGCTGCTCGATGGCCGCCGCCACCCGCGCTGCGTCGAGAGTCGTGCCGTCGGTGAACGAGCCGTAGAAGGGGCGATACCACTCGCCCTCGAGCTCGGGCCGGGCCCAGCCGCCGCGGCTGCCGTGCTCGCGGTCGCCCCCGTCGCTGAGGCGGACGTTGTGGATGCCGCGCTCGTGGAGCGTGCCGTTCCCCAGATGCCACTTGCCGCAGTAGGCCACGGCGCGGCCCGCGTCGCGCAGCCGCTCCAGGTACGTCGGGAAGCCCAGGTGGAGCTTGCCGTGGGGATGGAACGAGCCGCCGCCCACGTTGTCTGTCAGGCGCACCTGGTGAGGCCACCTGCCCGTCATCAGCGCCGCGCGGGCCGGCGTGCACAGCGGATAGGGCGTGAAGGCATTGCGGAACGCGACGCCCCGCTCCGCAAAGCGATCGAGGTTGGGCGTGCGGCACACGTGCCCCGTCTGGAACAGCGTGTCCCACCGCCACTGGTCGGTCATCAGAAGGAGGAGGTTAAGGCTCACGGCGCAGGGCCTCCAGCTTGATGACGCGGACGAAGCTGATGACCGCGTCGCCCTCGAGCGCCCGGATGAAGAAGTCGGGCTCGAG
>CAZDNN010000044.1:0-1837 GCA_964506385.1 uncultured Planctomycetota bacterium | reverse complement strand
AGTCGTACTGGTGGGCGGGGTGGTGGCCGATCTGTCGCTGCACGACGACCTTCTCGGTAGCGACGGTGCGGCATCCGTCGCGGTCGCGCTGGTAGAGCCATCGCTCGAAGTTCTTGACGGGCTTGGCCCGCTTGCCGCGGCCGATGACGCTCTCGCGGAGATAGCACCAGGCGTCAGGCGCGTTGCGCACGTTCTTGCCCAGCTCGAGGGCGACATAGCACAGCAGCGGCGGGTCCATGAGGCCCCTGCCGCCCTCGGCCCAGACGAAGTTGCGGCGCATCTGGAGCACGCGAAGCATCGACTCGCGGTAGCGGTGGGGCCACCCCTCGACGGGGCCGAAGCGCGCGACGTGGGCGCTGGGGACGTACTCCTCATTCTCGTCGCCGCTCGCGCGGTTCTCGGCGATGAGCGGGCACGTCTCGTCCACGACCAGGTAGCCGTCCGCATCGACGCTCTGGCCGAGCATGGGGCTCTCGCAGTGAAGCATGTACATCTCGACGAAGCCGTTGCGCTGGCCCATGCCCAGCTTCGTGGCGAGCTCGAGGTCGGCCTCTTTGTGGGAGACGACGCAGAGCTTGCGCTCGACGCCCCTGCACGCCTCGGCCCATGCCCGCAGCCGCTCCTCGAAGAGCTTGCGCTTGGGATCTCCGGGCGGCGGGCCGGCGCCCTCCTCGCCGCGGGAGCTCGACCACAGGTGGACGAAGACCCAGGTGGCCTCGGGCATCCTGGGCACGCCGCTGCGGCCGAGCGCCCGCACCATCCGCACGTAGCGGCGGTGGTAGTCGGGGTGCCAGATATCCAGGTTCACGACCTGGAAGGGCGTGCCGATGTTGTCCTTGCCGCGCTTGCGCATCTCCCTGAGCGGGATGCCGTACCGCTTGAGCCAGCGGGGCGCGGTGGCCGACCGCTCCTTGTGGCGCTCCCAGCCCTTGGGGTAGCCGGCCTCGTCGGGGAAGTTGCGCAGCTCCCACACCGAGGCGCGGACATGGAGCTCGATGGCGTACTTCCCGCCCTCCGACTGCTTCAGGATCGCCTCGCGCAACGGCGCGAAGTCGAAGCGGCCCTCTTCGGGCTCGAGCAGTCGCCAGCTCCAGTTCACCTGTCGGCTCAGCCGCCCTGGGAAGTCGGGGCCGGCCTTGCGCTCGTTGATGAGGACGCCGCTGCTCGGGTCGGGCTTCACCCCGGGCGGGAGCGACCAGTCCCAGCCGTCGATGATGTCGTCGCGCGTCCGCCAGACCTGGGGCACGGCCCCCCCGGCGATCGCCGTCGCCGCGAGGCACAACACGATGCTTGCGAATGCAGGCTGTGTCTGCACCGGCGTCTCCTGGCTGGGCATCCGTGTCCGCTGGCCCGCCGCGTCCCAGTGTACCGGCGACAGCCCTGTGGGAACAGCAGGCTGCGGCGTCCGACTTCACGCGCGGGGTGGCGGGGACCGAGACGTTCGACCACGGGGGCGGTGACAAGCTGCTCCGCTCGGCGACCTTTGCCAACGACACCACCGTGCGCATCGTCGCGGTCCGGCGGTGATCGCTGGGAGGGCGAGGCTCCCGCCGAGCCGCGTACCGTCCAGCCTGCGCGGCGGCTCGGCGGGAGCCTCGCCCTCCCCTGCCTGATCCCGCGGCCGCTAGAGGCCGGCCTCGACCCGCTCGATGTACGCCTGGCGGTAGGCCTCGACGCCGGCGAGCGTGGCGACGCCGGCCGGCTCGCCGACGATCTCGAAGACGTCACCTAGGTCCTCGAGGGCGCGGCCCGTCATCGCCGCCAGGCCCAGCAGCGCGGAGCCGAAGGCAGTCGCCTCCTTCATGTCGGTGAGCACGATGGCCGAGCTGGGGAAGAA
>CAZDNN010000043.1:0-20148 GCA_964506385.1 uncultured Planctomycetota bacterium | reverse complement strand
GTCCCTCTGTGGGGGCGCGTCGGACCGCGTCGAGGAGGTGTCGGATCGCCTCGGTGGGCTTGTTGCGGTTGAGGGCGTTCTCGCCGAGCTGGGCCTGTGCGGCGGCCTGGGCCTCGTCGCGGGGGTTCTTCGCGGCGATCTGGAGGATGAGGCGCTTGCCCTTCTCGCGGGAGACGATGGCCGCGGCGTCGTCGCCGAGGATCTCCTGGCAGTTGGCGAGCTCGGCGTAGACGCCCGCGGCCGTCAGGCTCGCGTTGTCGCGGGCGAGGAACTCCTGGTAGGTCTTCGCGGCCTCGGCCCACTGCTGCACCCGCTTGTGCCCGGCGGCCACGAGCAGCGTCTTCTTCGGGTCGTCGGGGTCGAGGCGGCGGGCGATGACGAGGTACTCGAGGGCCTTGGCCGGGTTGTCGTCGGCGTAGTAGAGCTCGGCCGCGAGCAGGTGGAGCTGTGCGTCGCTGAGCCTGACGCCTGGCCCAGGCTTGCCGATGGCGTTTTCGAGGAGTGCGAAGGCCCGCTTCTTCCATTCCGCCGCCTCGCCCTGTCTGCCGGCCTGGCGATAGAGCTCGCCGAGCTCGTAGGCGACGGTGGCGTGGCGTGGCTGGAGCGGCTTCTCGCCGTCGAGATAGTCGCGGAGGACGGCGGCCGCCTGGTTCCATTGGTAGAGGGCGGTATGGCAGTCCGCGATGCGGCGGAGCAGGTCGCGGCGCTTCGGCTCGAGCTCGATGGCCTTGCGGTACGCGGCGATGGCCTCGGGCACCTGCTCGCGCTTGAGGTAGAGGGCGGCGAGGCGCACGGCGGCGGAGGCGGAGGGGCTCTGCTCGAGGATCCTCGCGCGCCACGCGATGGCCTTGGTCAGCTCGCCGAGCTGCTCGTAGTACTCGGCGATGAACTTCCGCTGGGTCTCGGCGCGGCGGGACCCGGCGGCGGCGACCTTCTCGAGCTGTGCCAGCATGTCCCTGCGGCGGCCGGCGGCCTGGTAGGCCATGGCCAGGACCTCGCGGCTGGCGGGGTCGTTGGCCCTGGCGACGGCGGCCTCGATGTGGCGGATGGCGGCGTTGCGGTCGGCGTCGTTGAGCTCGGCGAAGGCCTTGGCGACCTCGATGGCCGAGGCCCTGTCGTTGTCCGTGCGGCGGACCGCCTGGCGGAAGCTGGCGAGCGCGTCGGCCCAACGCTTGGCCTGGAGTTGGAGGGAGCCGAGCTTGAGGTATGCCTCGCGGCTGCGGTAGCCGCAGTCGAGCATGAAGTCGTACCACTCGATGGCCTTCTTGTGGTCGCCCTGACGCTCGTAGATCCAGGCGATCCGGCGGACGAGGCTCGCGTGGTTGAGGGGGCGGCGCTTGGCCCTGGCGGCGGCTTCGAGCTCGGCGAGGGCATCGGCCCGGCGGGTGGCCGCGGCGTGGACGAAGGCCAGGGTCTCGTGGGCAGGCCCGTTCTCCGGGTCGAGTGCGAGGGACCGCTTCAGGTAGTCGGCCGCCTTCTCATTGTCCCTCATGCGGTAGTAGCTGTAGCCGATCTCGAAGAGCACGGCCGGCGACTCCGGGTCGAGCTTCAGCACCTCCTGGAAGCGGGCGATCGCCTCCTCGTGCTTGCCCTGTGCCGCCAGCGAGGCGCCCTCGCAGAAGAGCACGTAGCCCCGCGCCCTCGCCGACAGCGATGGCCCTCCGCCCCGAGCGCCGTCCATCGCGGTGCCCAGCGTGGCGAGAGCGAGCAGACAGCAGAATCTGGCCCGTGCACGCACGCCGGAGGCTCCTACGGGATGACTTTGTTGAGCGGGATCTCGATGATGCCCTCGGCGCCCGCCCGCTTGAGGTCGGGGATGATGCGGCGGACCGTGCTCTCGTCCACGATCGTCTCGAGAGCGTACCAGCCGTCCTCGCTCAGCGGCGAGAGCGTCGGCTTGCGGAGCGCCGGCACGATCGCCAGCACCGCGTCAACGTGCTCCTGCGAGACGTTGAGCTTCAGGCACACCTTCTCGCGGGCGACGATGGCGCCCTGGAGGAGCAGGTGCATGCTCTCGATCTTCGCCCGCTTCCACGGGTCCTCCCACGCCTGGTGATTGGCGATGAGTACGGACACCGACTCCATCACGGTATCGACGATGCGCAGCTTGTTGGCCCGCAGGCTCGAGCCCGTCTCCGTCAGCTCCACGATGGCGTCCACCAGGTTCGCCTTCGCCTCGGTCGCGCCCCAGGAGAACTCCACCTGGGCCTCCACCCCGTGGCTGGCGAGCCACTTGCGGGTGGTGTTGACAAGCTCCGTGGCGATGAGCTTCCCCCCGAGGTCCTTGACGCTCTCGACCGGCGATGCCTCGGGCACGGCCAGCACCCACCGGACGGGGCTGAGCCGCTGCTTCGCGTAGACCAGTTCGCCGACCTCCACGACGTCCGCGTCGTTCTCCTCGACCCAGTCGCGGCCCGTCAGGCCGGCGTCCAGCACGCCATCGTGCACGTAGCGAGCCATCTCCTGCGCCCGGAACATGCAGAGGCTCAACTCCGGATCGTCCGTGCTCGGGAAGTAGGAGCGGCTGCCCACCGACACCGGGAAGCCGGCCTTGCCCATCAGCTCGAACGTGCTTTCCTGAAGGCTGCCCTTCGGCAGACCGAGAACGAGTTTCATCGGGCTCCGCCTGTCCTCATTTCGAGATGCCACGGGACCCCCGCGGGGTCGCGAGCCAAAGCCCATCGTAGCGATTTCACCCCGCGGGAGCAAGCGGGATTTCCCCGTTGCCGCCGCGGGCCTGCCGTTGCAGCGTGGCGCCGCCGGGGCTATAATCGGGCTCTTGCGAGGGACGGCGCACGACCCGCGACCATGCGACAGGGAGCCCCGTGGTGTCTACGGACGACGAGCAGAGCGAGACCCTCGGCAGGATCCGCCACCTCGAGTCCATCGTCAATCGCAGCCACGCCATCGCCTTCCGCTGGCGGGTGGCCGAGGGCTGGCCGGTGGAGTTCGTCTCCGAGAATGTCCGGCAGCTCGGCTACACGCCCGAGGATCTCCTCTCGGGCCGCGTCTCCTGGCCGGGCATCACACACCCGGAGGACGTGCCGCGGCTCGAGCGCGAGGTCGCGAGCCACCTGCGAGACGGGGTGGACGAGTTCAGCCAGACGTACCGCCTGCGCACCGCCTCGGGCGAGTGGCGTTGGATGGAGGACCGTAACCTCGTCATCCGGGACAGCGACGGCCGCATCACCCACATCCAGGGAATCGTGCTTGACGTGACCGAGCGCAAGCGTGCAGAGGGCGCGCTGCGCCAGGCCCGCGACGAGCTCGAGCGCCGGGTCGCCGAGCGCACGGCCGAGCTCGCCGCCTCCGAGGAACGCTACCGCACACTCATCAACGGCATCCCCGACGGCGTCTACCGCCTCGACCGTGAGGGCAACTTCCTCTACGTCACCGACCACGTCATCCGCCGGTCGGGCCGCTCGCGGGAGTGGTTCCTCTCACACAGCTTCCTCGATCTCCTGGAGCCTGAGGCTGGGGAGCACGCCCGAGCGTACTTCGAGGCGGTCCTGCGCGGCGAGCGGCCAGGGCTCTATGTATTCGCCTATCCCTCAGCGTCAGGCGAAATGCTCTACGTGGAGGTCAACCCCGTCCCTGTCCGTGAAGGCGGAGAGGTGGTGGGCATCGCGGGGGTCTCCCGCGACATCACGGCCCGCAGGCGCGCCGAGGAGGCCCTCCGGCGCTCCGAGGAACGCTGGCGCTCCCTCGTCGAGCACGCGCCCGTCATCATCGCCACCGCCGACCGCGACGGCACCATCACGTTCCTCAACCGCGCCGCCCCCGGCCAGCCGGTGGACGACGTCATCGGCAGGACGGTCTACGACTACATCCCGCCCCGGCACCACCGCCGCGCCCGGGCCGCCCTGGGCCGCGTATTCAAGGACGGCACCTCCCAGGGCCACGACGTAGCGGCGCGGGGGCCTGGCGGGGCCGAGAGGTGGTACTCGGTGCGGCTCGGGCCCATCTGGGGCGACGGGCACGTCGAGGCAGCCGTCATCATCGCGACGGACATCACCCAGCGGCGGCGGGCGCGGCAGGCCCTGCTCGAGAGCGAGGCCCGCTATCGCGCCGTCGTGTCCGACCAGACCGAAATGATCACCCGCTATCTCCCCGGCTCCGCGATCCTCACCTTCGTGAACAAGGCCTGCTGGCAGCGTTTCGCCTCCTCGCCCGGCGAGATGATCGGCCGGCCCATGACCGACTTCGTGCCCGAGGAGCACCGCGCGGCCATTCTGGAGGGCCTCTCGAAGCTCACCCCGGAGAATCCTGCCTTCACCGTCGAGCATCCCGTCGTCGAGCGCGGCGGCGAGGTGCGCTGGGAGCAGTGGACGAACCGCGCCATCTTCGACGACGAGGGGCGGATCGTCGAGTATCAGGGGGTCGGCCGCGACGTCAGCGAACGCCGGCGCGCCGAGGAGGCCCTTCGCCGGCGCGTCGCCCTCGAGCACGGCGTAAGCGCCATCTCCGCCAAGTTCCTGGCCCTGCCGCCTGAAGCCGCCGCTGAAGGCCTCGACTATGCCCTGGCCACCCTCGGCGCCCTGACAGGCGTGGACCGCACCTACCTGTTCCAATACTCCGACGACGCCACCCGCGTGTCGAACACCCACGAATGGTGCGCCGAGGGGATCGAGCCACAGATCCACAATCTCCAGGACCAGGCCGTGGCGGACGCGCCGTGGCTCTGCGGGCGCCTCATGCGCGGCGAGGCCGTCCACCTCCCCCGCGTGGCGGACATGCCCGACGAGGCAGCCGCCGAACGCGTGATGCTCCAGCAGCAGGGCATCCAGTCGTTGCTGCTCGTCCCCATGATATCCGGCGGCAGGCCGGTGGGCTTTGTGGGCTTTGACTCCGTGCGCGCCGAGATGACTTGGGCCGATGAGGACATCGCTCTGCTGAGGACCGTGGGCAACATCATCACCCACTCCCTCGAACGGCGGCGGGCCGAGGAGGAGATGCGGCGCATCGAGCGCCTGGAGAGCCTGGGCGTGCTGGCCGGCGGCATCGCCCACGACTTCTCCAACCTGCTGACCGGCATCCTTGGCAGCCTCGCGCGGGCCCGCGCGGAGTCGCCCGAGGCCAGCGAGGGCCTGGCCGAGGCCGAGCGCGCGGCCCTCCGCGCCCAGGGCATCACCCGCCAGCTCCTCTCCCTCTCCAAAAGCGGCGCCCCCGTGAAGACCGTCGCCTCCATCGCCGACCTCATCATCCAGACCGCGCAGTTCGCCCTCAGCGGCTCGAACTGCCGCTGCCGCCTCGATGTCCCCGCCGACCTGTGGCCCGTCGAGGCCGACCTCGACCAGATCAGCCAGATTGTCCAGAACCTGGTGATCAACGCCGACCAGGCCATGCCCGACGGCGGCGTCGTCGAGGTCCGCGCCCGCAACGTCCCCCCCGACGAGCCCGGCCCGCGCCACGGCGCCCGCCGCATCGAGATCGTCGTGGCCGACTCCGGCGTCGGCATCCCGCGCGAACACCACGACCGCCTCTTCGACCCCTACTTCACCACCAAGGAGGCCGGCAGCGGCCTCGGTCTCGCCGTCTGCCACTCCGTCGTCCAGCGGCACGGCGGCCACATCAGCGTGGACTCCGAGTGCGGCGTCGGAGCGACCTTCCGCGTCACCCTCCCCGCCTCGGATCGCGAGCCGCCGGCGCCAGCCGACGCGGCCTCGGCCACTGTGCGACGCACGGCCAGGGTCCTGTTCATGGACGACGAGGCGGTATTGCGGAGGATGGCCCGCTGGCTGCTGGCCCATATCGGCTACCAGGTGGTCTGTGCCGAGGACGGCCAGGAGGCCATCGCGCTCTATCGCGAGGCGATGGAGGCAGGGGAGCCCTTCGAGGCGGTCGTCCTCGATCTCACCGTGCCGGGCGCCATGGGCGGCCTCGAGTGCCTCCAGAAGCTGCGCGAGCTCGACCCTGATGTCGCGGCCATCGTGTGCAGCGGCTACTCGACCGAGCCCGTCCTCGCCGAACACCGCCGCCACGGCTTCCGCGGCGTCGTCCTCAAGCCCTACGAGCTCGAGGATCTCGACGCCGCGCTCCAGCGCCTCCTCGCCGGCCGCGACGCGCGCCGCCAGGGTTTGGGCTGAACCCCCTGCCCGCCGGCGCGTCTAACGAGACGGAGGCGCGGCCCCGCGGGCGTCGGGCTCGCCCGGCCGGCACCGCTAAAGCCATTGCCAACATGCGGTTACGGCTGCTTGACATCTGCCCCGGCAGCCAATACCATACATTTCGAGCAACCGGGGGCGCCAGCCCCCGCGCACACCTGACGAGGTCCACCGACCGTGGCGAAGCATCGCGCCCAATGCCCCGAGTGCGGCCACCACTTCGAGATCGACCCCGCCGTGGACCGCCACATCCAGTGCCCGGCCTGCGGTCAGGGCCTCGCGCTCCCGTCGGGGGCCGCGCCGTCGCTGGCGGGCCGGCGACTGGGCGACTACGAGGTGCTCGAGCTGCTTGGCCGTGGGGCCATGGGCGAGGTATACAGGGCGCGGCAGCTCTCGCTCGACCGGCCGGTAGCGCTCAAGATACTCAGCGGCGATGTATCGGCCGACGGCGGCTTCATCGAGCGGTTCACCCGCGAGGCCCGCGCCGCCGCGGCGGTCAGCCATCCCAACATCATCGAGGTCTATGCCATCGGGGAGGAGGCGGGCCACCAGTTCATCGCCATGGAGCTCGTCGATGGCGAGAGCCTGACGGCCCTGCTGACCCGCGCCGGGCGGCTGTCGGCAGAGCAGGCCCTCCGGGTGCTGAAGGGGATTGCCTCGGCCCTGGCCAAGGCGCATGCGGCGGGCATCTGCCACCGCGACATCAAGCCCGCCAACATCCTGCTCGCGGCCGACGGCCGGCCGAAGCTCGCCGACTTCGGCGTCGCGCGGCGCGACCGCGACGAGCCCCAGGGCCGCTTCATCGTCGGCACCGCGCCGTTCATGGCGCCTGAGGTCGCCATCGGCGAGCCCGCCGACGCCCGCTCCGACCTCTACTCGCTCGGCGCCACCGCCTATACCATGCTCGCCGGCAAGCCCCCATTCCACGGGCGCACCCTCACCGAGCTCGCCGTCCGGCAGGCTGAGGGCCCACCGCCAGACCTCGCCGGGCTCTGCCCTGACGCCCCGCCCGCCCTCTGCCGCGTCATCCATCGCCTGCTCGAGCGGCACCCAGACCGTCGCTACCAGAACGCTACCGACCTGCTCGCCGCCCTCGACCGCGTCGCACCCGCCGCAGCGCCCAGGGCGGCGTCGCGGCCGCCCACGGCGGCCGGCACCCGCCCAGTCCCCGCGCGCGGCACACGCCGAGGGCTCCCGCTCGTCATCGGTGCTGCCTGCGGCGCCGTCGCGCTCGTCACCCTGGTGGTCGTGCTCGGCGCGGGCCGGTGGCGGAGGGAGGCCGAGCCCGAGGTCGTCATCGTGCCGGGCACGGACGTGGCGCCGCCGAAGACAGACGTCCCGGTGACGCCGCGGGAGGCCCCGCCCTGGGCGAAGCCGCTGGCCGAGGCCGAGGCGTCGGCGAAGCGCCTGGCCGCGGAAGGCCGGTTCGCGGAGGCCATCGCCTCCTACAGAGGCCTGCTCCTGCGATTCCACGACGACCTGCTGGCCAATCTCGTCAACGAGGCCCTCGAGGCCCTGCGCCAGCGGGCCGGCGAGGACTGCGCCGGCCGCGAGCGCCGCGCCAGGGACCTCCTGGCGCGCGGCCAGTTCGACGACGCCAGGGCCGCCATCGCGCCCGTCGCCGAGGGCCACGGGATCCCCGAGCTCGCCGAGCGTGTTGCCGCGCTGGGCACCCGCATCGACGAGGCGGAGACGCTCAAGACAGAGGCCGACGCCCACGCCCGCGCGGAGGCGGAGCGGGAGGCCAGGGAGAAGGCCGAACGCGAGAGGCGCCGCCTCGCCGAGCGCGCCTTCGCCCGCGCCGTCGAGCCAGTGGACACGCTGCTGACCGCCTGGCGTTTCGAGGCAGCGGGCGAGGCCCTCGCCAAGGTGGCCGTCGAGGACGAAAGCCTGGCGCAGCGTCTCGCGGCACGCCGCGACCAGGCCGCGCGCCTCGCCAGGCTCAAGGCAGCCGTGATCGCCAGGATCAACGGCGCACAGCCCCGCCTGACAAAGCGCGATCTCCTGATCCCTGGCATCAACGGCGCTGTCACCCGCGCCGCCGCCGACGTCATCCACACTATCCGGCCCGACGGCCGTGCCGAAACCCATCCCTGGGGCGGCCTATCGACCCGCTCGGTCCAGAAGCTCATCGAGCTCGCCGTAGACCCCGCCCGAGCCGACGACTGGGTGGCCGCCGGCCTCCTGGCTACGGCATGCGGCAGCGCCGAGGACGCCGAGGGCTACCTGGCTAAGGCCCGCGAGCTGGGCGCCGACGTCGAGCGCTTCCGCGACCCCCTCGCCGCCGCCGCCTTCGCCCAGGCCAAGGCACTGCTCGACAAGCAGCAGCTCGACGCCGCCCTGGCCGCTCTCGGCGATCTCGTGAAACGCTTCGCCGACACCCCCTGGCTCGCCGCCAACTCCGACGCCGTGGCCGAGGCCCGCCGCCGCGCCCAGACGGCCAGGCGCGAGGCCGATGCCGAGAAGCTCTACGCTGCCGCCGCCGCCTTCTACAAGGCCGACCGCCTGTTCGACCTCATGCCGCTTGTGGACAAACTCCAGAAGGACTTCGCCGACACCGCCGTCGTCCGCGACGCCGCGCGGCAGCCCTCCGCCGCCGAGATGGCCAAGGCCGTCGCGAAGCTCAAGACGATGGTCACCGTCGCGGCCGACGGCACGGCCCAGCACGTGGTCCTCCAGAAGGCCATCGACGCGGCTAAGCCCGGCGACACCATCATGATCCTCGACGACGCCATCTACAACGAGCGGCTCCTCATCCCCAGAGGCAAGAAGGGCATCCGCCTGCTCGGCAAGCCGGGCAAGTGGCCCATCCTCTCCGCGCGGGTCGGCCCCGAGCGGCAGATCCGCCGGCTCGTGGACGTCAAGGCGCCGGACGTGACCTTCGAGGGCCTCGTCTTCGCCGTCCACAAGGTCGAGGGCCGCAGCGGCCCCACCATGGGCTGCATCTACGTGGACGGCAAGCCGGTGACCGTGCGGTCCTGCATCTTCTACTGCGAGGGCAGCTACGGCCGCGCCGTCTACAACTACAACGGCCGCACCACCCTCGACCACTGCGTCTTCACCACCCGCAGCGAGATCAACGGCGCCACGGCCGCATCCAACTGCATCTGGCTCCACTACTCCATCCGCCTCTACGGCTCCACCCGGCAGAAGTCGTCTTTCACCAACTGCGTGCTCCATCGGGTCTACGCCTCGACGGCCTGCGCCTTCCGCACCTGCACCATCACCGGGCGCCTGGACCTCAACCGCGGGCCGAACGCCGTGCGCGACTCGATCGTCAGGCAGGTGGACGCCGACGAGCCGGACCTCGAGCTCGACTACTGCTGTGTCTTCGGCCGCCCCGGCTACAGCGACTTCGCCCGCCCCGGCCCCCACTGCTTCACCAAGAACCCCCAGTTCCTCGACATGGAGGAATTCGACTTCCGTCTCCGCAGCGTCAGCCCCTGTCGCGGCAAGGCGTCTGACGGTGGGGACATCGGCTGCCGCCTCACGCCCCAGATGCGCGAGATGCTCAAGCTCGCCTACGCCCTCCGCCGCCGCGGCGTCATCGCCTTCACCTCCTTCGGCAAGTGGGACCCCGACTGGCTCGACTGACCTGCCCTCGGCGGCGATGGATTCGGCGCGGGCCCTTGACCCGCGCCGCCGCGCCGGCGTAGAATCCCCCGTGTGGCGAGGAATGGGACCCAGGGCGTGACCACGGACACAGGAGGATTGCCATGATGGCGAGCAAGCGAGTGAGCAGGCGCGGCTTCCTGGGCACAGCGGTGGGGGCGGCCGCCGTCGCGGGGTGCAGCGGGACGGCGCTGATGGGCGGCGGCAAGCCGCTGAAGGTCAAGTACGGCCTCAACCTTCTGGTCTACACCGCCACCTTCGACAAGTCGCAGCTCGACCTCATCCCAAAGGTGGCGGCCATGGGCTACGACGGCGTCGAGATCCCCTTCAACGATCTGAGCGTCCTCGACCCCAAGGCCACGCGGCGCGCCCTCGAGGCCGCCGGGATGGGCATGACCGCCTGCTGCGTCATGATGCCCGGCACCAACCTGTGCAGCCCGAAGCCCGAGGAGCGGAAGGCCGGCGTCGCCCGCATCAAGCAGATGGTGGACATTACGGCCGAGATGGGCGGCGACGCCGTGGGCGGGCCCATCTACTCGCCCGTCGGCCTGCTCACCGGCCGCGGCCGCACCGCCGACGAGTGGAAATGGTGCGTCGAGGGCCTCCGCGCCGCCGCCGAGCACGCCGAGACGGCGAAGATCAACCTCGCCGTCGAGCCGCTCAACCGCTTCGAGACCTACGTCTTCAACACCGTCGCCGACACTACCCGTCTGTGCCAGGAAGTGGGACACCCGCGCCTGAAGGTGCAAGTGGATACCTTCCACGGCAACATCGAGGAGAAGGACACGGCGGCGGCCATCCGCGCCTGCGGCCCGTGGGTCGGCCACTTCCACGCCTCCGAGAGCGACCGCGGGGTGCCGGGGACGGGCAACGTCGCGTGGCGCGAGGCCTTCGCCGCGCTCAAGGCCATCGACTACGACCGCTGGGTCACCATCGAGAGCTTCGCGCAGGGCATCGTCGATCTGTGCGCCGCCGCCTGCATCTGGCGGCCCATCTACGACTCCGCCGACCAGCTCGCCACCGACGGCCTCGCTTTCCTGAAGAAATCGGCCGCCGAGGCGTGATGGCGCGATGTGGTTGACGAGGTGCGTGCCGCGCGCTAGACTGGCGGGAGCATCGGGCCGAGCGATCCGCGTTTTGGAGGACCTTGCGATGGCGAGCGACGAGGTCAGCAGGCGGCGATTCATGAAAGACGGGGCGTTGGCCGTGGGCGCCGCGGGCCTCGCCGCGCAGGGGGTGCTCGGCGCCGAGCGTAAGATGCCGCCGACGAGCCAGATCCTCAGCTACAACGAGCAGATGGAATACCGCCGATGCGGGAAGACCAACCAGTGGATCTCCGCTATCTGCCTTGGCGGCCACTGGAAGCGAATGCCCTTCCGAGGCGAGGACTTCCATCGCAACCGTCGCGAGATCGTCGCCATGTGCCTCGACAACGGTATCAACTATATAGATGCCTGCTGCCGAAGCGAGGTCATCGCTTACACCCGCGCCGTCAAGGAGCTCGGCCGCCGCAAGCAGATGTACATGGCCCTCTCTTACTGTAGCCACGACCCGCGCAACCCGAAGTTCCGCACCCGCAAGGCCCTCCTCGCCTCGCTCGACGATCTGATGAAGCAGGCTGGCCTCGACTACGTGGATATCTGGCGGCCCACCTGCTTCGAGCCGGGCGGCATGCACACCTACAACACCTCGTGCGAGATCGCCGCCGCGGGGGAGATGGCCGTCAAGCAGGGCAAGGTCCGCTTCTTCGGGATCTCCTCCCACGACCGCCGCTGGCACGAGATGATGATCCGCCAGTTCCCCATCCTCTCCGTCGTCCTCTTCCCCTACACGGCCAAGAGCAAGGAGAAGCCGAAGGATAGCATCTTCGCCGCTGTGCGGGAGAAGGACGTTGGGGTGTTCGGCATCAAGCCCTTCGCCTCGAACTCTATCTTCAAGGGCTCGAGCAAGCCCGACGACCCGAACCGCGAGGAGGACGATAAGCGCGCCCGCATGGCCCTCCGCTATATCCTGTGCAACGATGCTATCACGGCGCCCATCCCGGGGCTCATCTACCCCCACCACGTCACCAACTGCGTGAAGGCCATCGCCGAGCGCCGCGAGCACGACCTGGCTGCCCGCCCGGCCATCCTCGACGACCCTGAGTTCGCCGCCCTCTCCGCCCACGCCTTCGACCACCTGCCCCGCGGCTACGGATGGCTCCGGCAGTGGGAGTGGGTGTGAGGGAGGGGGTTCGGGTCCCAGGTTCCGGGTTCCAGGTTCCGGGTGGCGGGTTCCGGGGATACGAACGGATGTCAACCTCCTCCCGCGGGTTTGCGAGCCTGCGGGAGGGTTTGCTGTGAGGAGGCCGGTGCATTGCCGATCCGCCTTTGCGAGAGCGACCAAGCCGCTTCGGCGGAGGCGCTTGCCGATTGCCGAGTGGCGATTGACTCCTTCCGAGGCGTGGTCTTCTCCGATCGCGCATCACGCATCACGCATCACGCATGCCGCCTTATCGTCGCGGTCGCCCTCGCCCTGTCGTCAACGGCGATGGCGGCGGACACGTTCCAGCCGGGCAAGGACGGCTGGCTCACGCTCTTCGACGGCTCGGGGAAAGAGCGTTGGGAGCTGTCGAAGGGCAGCGACTGGAAGCTCGAGGGCGGCGTCGCGGCCGGCACGAAGGGCGAGCTGCTGGACTACTGGCACTGGACCGACTTCGAGCTCCTGGCCGTCGTGCGGGGGAGTGGCGGCCTGCGTTGCCGCGTCTCGCAGATCGTGATGTCCGAGCAGGCAGGCTACTGGCTCGACCTGGCCGACGGCACCCTCCGCAAGGACGGCCCGAGCGGCGTCGCGATCGCCAAGGGCTCCGGCGCGAAGACCGGGGACTGGCGTGAGATCCGTCTCGTCGCCTTGGAGGGCACGTTCACCGTCTCGTTCGACGGCAAGGAGGTGGCCAGAGGCAAGGACGATACTTACCCGCGGATGGGGCGGATCGGCCTCGCCGCGACGGGAGCCCCCCTGGAGCTCAAGCTCCTGCGCATCCGCCCCCTCGGCCGCGAGAAGCACGCGAACGTCCCGTCGCCCGACAAGGCCTGCTTCGTCTGCCACGACGACTACAGCCGCGAGAAGATCTCCCGCACGCACCGCGCCCGCGAGGATGACGATGACGAGGACGACGAGCATCTGAAGCCAGCCCGGCTGCGGCCCAAGCGCAACGGCTGCGCCGGCTGTCACGGGCCCTCCCTCGCCCACCGCATGGACGAGGACAACGTGACCACGCCCGACCTCATGTACACCCGTGGTGAGGTCGAGGCCGCCTGCCTCCGCTGCCACGTCCCCCACAAGAAGGAAACCCACCGCGACGACGAGCAGAAGGCCCCGCTCCCCCCCAACCCCGTCTGCACCGACTGCCACGGCCGCCACCGTGCGGGCGAGTGACGCGCGTGCGTGCTGCCCTGGCGGCGGCGCCCGGTCTCGCCCTTGCCGCCATGGCCTCGACGCGATCCGCTCAGCGCCTGCTTGGTCATGGCACAGGCCGCAGGTCAGCGCGCTTTGTCGTCGGCCCGTCGTCGGCGCGCGGCCAGGCGGCGTGCGTCCTCTCGCGCTTCGGGGAGGTCCCGGATGCAGTTCAGCACGGCCGCCAGGACCCGCTTGTGGATCGGGTGTTCGGGCTCGGCGAGCCGATAGACCACGGCCCCACGAACCAGCTCCGAGTCGACCACATGCCGGGCCGCCAGGTACGTCAGGTGCCTGGCGATCCGCGGCTTGGGGCACCGGAGCACCTGCGTGAGGTCGCCGAGGCTCAGAGGAGAGCGGGAGAGCGCGGCCAGTATGCGCAGCCGAGTGCCGTGCCCGAACGCCCTGAGGAATGACCCAGCCTGACGTGTGTCCATGTCGCGTTCCCCCAATAGGGTCAGAAAAGTGCTCGGCAGTAGGATACGTGAGCGACGGGGCAGGGTCAAGCGTCGATCTAACGGTTTAGCGCTATTGCGCTAAAGCGCTATAGCGCTAAACCGTCAGACAGGCCCTCCCCAGCTCCCTGGCGCTCCGCTGGACTCGCGCGGCGCCTTTCCCTTCGCTACAATCGCGCTGGCGGTGGGTCGCCTTCTCATCGCCCGATGGCCTCGTGTACCATGGCTCAGGACCGCACGATGGCGCTTCGCCCCGCCCCCAAGCCAGAATGCCTGCGCATCGGGACGCGCGGCAGCCGTCTGGCGGTGACTCAGGCGGAGGCCGTGGGCGCAATGCTCGCGGAGGCGTGGCCGGGTCTCGCCTGGGAGGTCGTGCGGATCTCGACGCGGGGCGATCGCCAGCTCGGCCGCCCGCTCCCGGCCATTGGCGGCAAGGGGCTGTTCACCCAGGAGATCGGTCAGGCATTGCTCGGCGGCGACGTGGAGCTCGCTGTCCACAGCCTGAAGGACCTGCCTGCCTCGGCCTCGTTGCCGGGCCTGACGGTCGCGGCGATCCCGGCCCGCGCGCCGGCTAACGACGCGGTCATCGCCACCGACGGCCTTACCCTCGATACCCTGCGCCAGGGGGCACGGGTGGGCACGAGCAGCCCCCGGCGGGCGGCCCAACTCCTCGCCACCCGGCCCGACCTCCAGCCGCAGCCGATCCGCGGGAATGTGGACACGCGGCTCCGCAAGCTGCGGGAGGGACAGGTGGACGCCCTCGTTGTCGCCCTCGCCGGGCTCGTGCGGCTGGGGCTCGCCGAGGAGGCGACCCAGGTGCTGCCCTTCGAGCTCATGCTGCCGGCCCCGGGCCAGGGGGCGCTGGCGGTCGAGATCCGCGCGGACAACGCGCCTGTGGCCGAGATGCTGTCGCGGATCGGCGATCCCGCGACCACCGCGGCAGTGACGGCCGAGCGGACACTGCTCCAGGCGCTCGGTGGCGGCTGCTCGCTGCCTCTCGGCGCACTGGCAACCGTGGCAGGCGACGCGCTCACCCTCCGGGCGGCCCTGGTGAGCCTGGACGGGCGCCGCGCGGCCCGCGCGACGTGTCGCGGGCCTGCCTCTGACCCCGAGGGCCTCGCGCGTCACGTTGCTGATGTGCTTCGCGCACAGGGCGCCGATGCGATCCTGCGCGACATCCGGTCCGATTGACCTCCGCCAGACGATACGGGAAAGGACATCTGCCATGGCACGCACGCCGCGACGGCAAGAGCGAGTGATCGTCGAGGTGCTTCTTGCAGTGCTCGCGCTGGGAGCAGTCGCCGGTTGCGTCCCGGCAGGAGCCGCCGCGAGTCTACAGCCCGGCGCGCGGCCGACCGAGGCGACCCACGAGCAGTCGGGCACGATCGCCATCCCCATGGGCGACCAGAGGGTGGCGATCCACTCCTTCTGCCTCGCCCCCGACGGCAACCTGCTGGCCGCGTGCGGCGGCGAGCGGATGGTCTACACCCGCGGCCCCAGCGGCTACGAGATGAAGATGGTCGGCGAGCCCTCGGGCATCCGCGTGATCGGCCCGGAGGGCAAGCTCCTGGCCACATGGCCCCTCGATGTGACGCCCCAGGCCGTGAACGTGGCACCCGACGGCACCGTCTACTGCGGCGGCCAGGGCCGTCTTGCCAAGCTCGACCCCAGAGGCAAAGTGCTCCAGGTCGCCGACGCGCCCCAGGTGGCCGAGCTGCCGCCGCTGACGTCCGCCGAGCTTCCTGAGGAGAAGGAACTGACCGAGAAGGAGAAGGCGGCCAAGGAGGCGAAGGTCGCGCGACTCACCACGCGCCGCGAGGAACTGCTGAAGGACATTCGCGCCCTCCACAAGGAACGCACGGCTGCCAAGGACGACGAGGCGAGGAAAGCGCAGCTTGACGCGCGGTACGAGAAGGCCGTCGCCGAGTATCGGCGGGTGTACGAGGAGCTGCGGGCCTTGACCACCACGGCCAGGCAGGTGGCAATGCGCGAGCGCTCCCAGGCGATGCGGCGCCGCGCCGTCAACGGCATTGCCGTCACCGCGCGAGACGTGTTCGTCGTCTGCCCTACGACCAAAGGGTATGGCTACGACATCTGGCGGCTCGACCGCGGCCTGGCGAACGGGAAGAAGATCGTGACGGGTCTGCGGGGCTGCTGCGGCCAGATGGACATCCAGGCGGCCGGCGGCAAGGTCTTCGCCGCCGAGAACTCCCGCAAGCGGGTCGTCTGCTACGACCGCGACGGCAAGCAGCTCGCCGCCTGGGGCAAGGCCGACCGCGACGGCGGCATCGAGGGCTTCGGGAGCTGCTGCAACCCGATGAACCTGCGGATCGGCCCCGACGGCGCGATCTACACGTCCGAGGCCAGTCTCGGACGGATCAAGCGCTACAGCCCGTCGGGCGAGTTTCTCGGCCTCGTAGGCACCAGCTCCATCGTCCCGGGCTGCAAGCACGTCGCCATCGGGGTCAGCCGCGACGGCGGCAGGGTCTACCTGCTCGACATCACCCGCGCCCACATCGTCGTCCTGACCCGCCGCAAGAGCTGACGCGGCGGTGAGTTTGACAGCCTCTGGGGCTTGCGCTAGCCTTGCTCCGTACTACAGCCAGGAGCAGGACAGCTATGTCAGACGCCGTGAAGGTCACGTTCGAGCCCGAGGGGAAGGCGGCCTACGTGCTGGCCGGCAGCATCATTCTGGAGGCTGCGGCGCGTGCGGGGATCATAATTGAGACGCCCTGCGGCGGGCGCGGGACGTGCGGGAAGTGCCGGGTGGTGGTCCGCGATGGCTGCTCGGAGCCGACCGACACCGAGAGGCGTCTGCTGGAGGCAGCGGAGCTGGCCGAGGGCATCCGGCTGGCGTGCCAGACGAAGGTGCTGGCCGACGCGACGGTGACAGTGCCGGAGGCGTCGCGGTTCTTCGAGCAGCGCATTCTGGCGACTGGGGTGGAGGGTGCGCGGCTGGTCTGCCCCGCGGTGACGAAGCGCGCCGTCGAGGTGGCCGCGCCGACCCTCGAAGATCAGCGGGCCGATGCCGATCGCGTGCTCGAGGCACTGGGCGCGGGCGATCACGTGCTCGACCTGGGCGCGGCTCGGCAGCTCGCCGAGGCCATGCGTGCTGAGGGCGGGCGCCTGACCGCGGTGCTGCTCGACCACGAGGTCATCGCCTTCGAGGCAGGGGACACGGCGGACCGTTGCTTCGGCACCGCCTTCGACGTCGGCACGACCACGGTGGTCGGCTCGCTGATGGATCTCCAGACCGGCCGCGAGGTGGCGGTCGCGTCGCGGACGAACCCCCAGGTGAGCTTCGGCGACGACGTGGTGGCCCGCATCACCCACGCCGCCGAGGGCGAAGGCCGCGCCGAGTTGCACGACGCGATCATCGATTGCATCAACGACATTCTGGGCGAGCTGCGCGAGCGGGCCGGCGTCCCCGCCGAGACCATCTACGAGGTGACCTTCGTCGGCAACACGACGATGAATCACCTCCTGCTCGGCCTCGACCCGACGAACGTCGCGCAAATCCCGTTCCCCGCCGTCCTGCGCGGTGCGGCGGTCGCCGACACGTCCGACCTCGGCATCGAGATCCACCCGCGGGGCCGGCTCTACGCAATGCCGAACATAGCGGGATTCGTGGGCGGCGACACGGTGGGCGTGATCCTGGCCACGGGCCTGCTCGACCGCGAGCAGGTCGCGCTGGCGGTGGACATCGGGACGAACGGGGAGATGGTGCTGGGCAGCCGCGAGCGGATAGTGGCGTGCTCGACGGCGGCGGGGCCGGCCTTCGAGGGCGCCCGCATCCGCCTGGGGATGCGCGCCGCCGAGGGCGCCATCGAGCAGGTGCGCATGGGCGACGACGTGGCGGTCAGCGTCATCGGAAACGTCCCCGCGCGCGGCCTGTGCGGCACTGCGCTCATCGATGCCGTAGCGGACCTCCTCCGCGTCGGCATCATCGAGCCGACGGGGCGCATGCGGCCACCGGAGGAGGTGCCCGACGATGTGCCCGAGGCCATCCGCCGCCGCGTCGTCCAGGGCGAGCGGGGCGTCGAGTTTATCCTCGCCTGCGACGAGCAGACGAGTATAGACGGGCCGGTGACGCTGACGAGCCGCGACGTCCGCGAGGTGCAGCTCGCGAAGGGCGCGATCCGCGCGGGGATCGAGATCCTGAAGCAGCAGCTCGGGATCGGCAACGACGGGATCGACGCGGTGCTGCTCGCCGGCGGCTTCGGCAACTTCATTCGGCGGCGGAACGCGCTGCGCATCGGGCTGCTGCCGCCGGTGGAGCACGAGCGGATCCACTTCGTCGGGAACGCGGCGGTGGTCGGCGCCAAGATGGTGCTGGCCTGCGCCGACTACCGCAGGCAGGCGGACCGGATCTCCCGCCAGACCGAGTATCTCGAGCTGGGCGGCCTGCCGGCGTTCCAGATGCATTTCGCCGAGGCCATGATGTTCCCCGAGACAGGCTAGCCCCCCTGGCTGACAGCCGCTTACAACTGGTGACGGAAAAGCACAAGCCTGCGGTGGAAAAGCGCTTGCGCTGGCTGTGGACGGGGATTATCATGAGTCGGCTTCCTTCGCGAACCGCCCTTTTTCGAGGGGGTCGAGCCGTGAGAGTCACCCTGCTTGTAGCCGCGATCGCGCTGTGCGCCGCGCCTGTGGCACCCGCCGACATGGTGTCGATGCCGGATCAGATCGAGCTGAGCGGCAAGAAGATCGAGATCCTCGAGATCCGCGACAAGGAGGTCGTCGTGCGCGTGGCGTACGGCGAGATCACGGTGCCGCGCTCGCGGGTCACGGGGATGAAGGTCGATTTCGAGGGCCGCCTCAAGCGGCTGAAGGACGAAGGGATCGATACGGCCCGCGCACTCTACAAGCTCGGCCGCGTGTGCGCGCAACTCGGCCAGCCCAAGCAGGCCACCGCCGCCTATCGCGAGGCCCTCGCCCGCGCCCCCCTGGCCGAGGACATCCTGCTGCCGATGGCCGCAGACCTCGAGCAGGCAGGCGCCTGGGCCGCGGCCCACAAAGCATACCAGGCCTACCTCAAGCTCCACCCCGACAACGCCGACGCTCAGGCCAAGGCCCGCGCCGCCGCGGCCAAGGCCGCCGACATGGTGCCTGAGCTCGAGCCCGTCGCGGTCGGCGGCGCCGAGATCCAGATCGCCGCCGGCCCCGTCACCGCCAAGCCCGCCGTCGCGGAGCCCGCCGAGCCGGAGCCTGCTGAGCCCGGGGAGCCGGCCGAGCCCGAGAAGCCCGCTGAGCCCGAGGAGCCGGCCGAGCCTGCGAAGCCGGAGAAGCCCGCCGGGCCAGCGGTGGAGGAAGGTCTGGAGGCCCGCGGGGGCTGGACCACGGAGGCCTGGGGCAGCAGCGCCGAGATCAGCGTCGGGGCGGCCGAGAACTCCAATGACAAGATGCTGCGGGTCTGGCTCGCGGGGGCAGAGAAGGACAAGGTCAATGTGATGCTCGGCGACGAGTTCGACCTGTCCCAGAAGAAGGCCATGACCTTCGACGTCTATAACTTCTCGAAGAAGCGGATCGACATCGCCGTCGCGTTCATCAACCGCCCCGGCTGGAAGTTCTACGAGAGCCTGCCCGTCAGCGTGCTGCCCACGGGCGACAAGCCCAAGGCAGTGAGGCTCGACCTGACGACCAACCGCTTCAAGACCGCCGAGACCAAATGGCGGCACAAGAGCGCGCTGGAGAACCCCGACAAGATCATCAAGATCTACTTCCTGCTCTACACCGACGTGACCGGCGAATGGGTGTTCTTCAACAACATCAAGTTCGACCCGCCGGGCCTTCCTGGCGGCGGCGGCGCGGCGCGCCCGGCAGAGGCCGCCCAGGCCGAGCGCCTCGAGCGGGTTGCCAGCTTCATGCTCCGCAACGCCCAGGCCTCCGTCGAGAAGGAGGACTGGGAGAAGGCCAAGCGCTTCCTCGACCGCCTCGCCGAGCGCTACGCGGCCACCAAGCTCTACCAGGAGAAGAAGGCCGAGATCGACGCCCTCAAGGCCAAGGTAGACGCCAAGGTCCCGCAGCAGCCCAAGCCCGCCGAGGAGGGCAAGCCGGCCGAGGGAGCGAAGCCGGCGGAGAAGCCCGCTGCGGAGCCCAAGCCAGCAGTCGAGCCGAAGCCGGTGGAGGAGCCCAAACCAGCGGTCGACCCGAAGCCGGAGGCCAAGCCGGCCGAGGCACCGAAGCCGGAGGCCAAGCCTGCCGCGGACCCGCCCGCTGCGGAGCCTAAGCCAGCAGGCGAGCCGAAGCCGGCGGAGGAACCGAAACCGGAGGCCAAGCCTGCCCCCGACCCACCCCCTGCGAAGCCGGCGGCGGGGCCCGCAGAGGCCAAGCCCGCTGCAAAGAAGCCGGCCCCTGAGGAATGGTGAGCCCTCCACCATAGCCCCCACAAGACGCCCCCCCAAGGCGAGTGCTCCGTACGCGTTTAGCGTTCGGTGCCCCTCCCGTCCAGCCAGAACCCGCGGCGCAGGCCCTCCCGGAGGTGTGGAACCTCCGGGAGGGCGAGGCTCCTGCCGAGCCGACCTCGGAACGGTTCTCCCGTA
>CAZDNN010000042.1:0-20217 GCA_964506385.1 uncultured Planctomycetota bacterium | reverse complement strand
CCCGCCCTTGCGGAACCAGGAACCCGGAACCTCAAACCCGGAACCAGCTCTGAGCGGCTCGCCGCTCAGAGCTTCAGGCCCTCGAGGGCTGCGAGGAGCTCGGCGGCGGTCTGGTAGCGGAGGTCGGGGTCCTTGGCCATGGCGCGGACGATGAGGTCGTCGAGGGGGGCGGGGACGTCGCGGCGGAGGGAGCGGGGGGCCGGCGGGTCGGCCGAGCGGACGGCGAGGGCGAGCTGGGCGGCGGTGGTGCCCCGGAAGGGCGGCTCGCCGACGAGCAGGTGGTAGGCGGTGGCGCCGAGGGAGTAGACGTCGGCGCGGTGGTCCACGGCGGCGGCGTTGATGAGCTGCTCGGGTGGGATGTAGACGAGGGTGCCGGCGGTGGTCCCCGAGGCGGTGAGGCTGCCCATGCCGGCGGCGTCGAGGCTCTTTGCGAGGCCGAGGTCGGCGACCTTGATGAGGCCGTCGCGGCCGAGGAGCAGGTTGGCGGGCTTGATGTCGCGATGGATCAGGCCGCGCTCGTGGGCGTGGACGAGCGCCCTGGCGGCCTGGACGGCGATCTCGACGACCCGCGCGACCGGCAGCGGCCCCTCGCGATCGACCAGCGCGCCCACGTCGCCGCCGGGGACGAACTCCATGGAGATGAAGTAGAAGCCCTCGGCCTGGTTCATGTCGTAGATGCGGATGATGTTGGGATGTGAGAGCTGGCCGCCGGCGCGGGCCTCGCGGAGGAACCGCTCGGTGGCATCCTTGTTCGAGGCCAGCTCGCGGTGGAGGATCTTCAGCGCGACGGGCCGGCTCATGGAGAGCTGCTCGGCCTTGAACACGGTGCCCATGGACCCGCGGCCGATGGCCTGGATGATCTCGTAGCCGCCGATGGTGCGGCCCACCAGGGCGTTGTCGGCGACGCAGCGGGCGCAGTAGATCCGCTCCTCCGTCTGGCGGGCGTCGCCGAGCTGGCCCAGGGGCACGAGGCGGCCGCAGGCGGCGCAGAGCTGCGGCGGCGCCACTTCGGTCGCCTCGGCCGGCTCCTCGCAGCGGAAGACCATGCGCGTCAGGCCGATCTGGATGCGGTCGCCGTCGCGGAGCCGGGCCTCGGTCACCCGCGCGCCGTTGACGAACGTGCCGTTCTTCGACGCCAGGTCGCGCAGGACATAGCCGTGGGGGGTGAGGCGGATCTCGCAGTGGCGGCGGGAGAGCTTGGCGTCGCGGATGTGGACGTCGGTGGTCGAGCTTCGGCCGACGACCAGCGGGCCGTCACCCTCGATCGGATACTGGCTGGCGGGCTGATCGTCATGGAGGAGAATGAGCGCGGCGCGCACGGCAGGCCCTCGGGTGCTGGGGTCAAATGAACTTCTCGGGCTTGGCGGGTGTCTTCGGCCTCTGGTCAGGGGCGGCCTCGACGTCCACCCCGGCCTCCTCGAGGACCTTCGGGGCGCAGTAGATGGGCACGCCGACGCGGACGGCGAGAGCCATGGCGTCGCTGGGCCGGCAGTCGATGTGCAGGGTTCTCTTGCCCTGGCGGACGACCAGCTCGCCGTAGAAGGTGCCCTCGACGAGGCGGGTGATCGCCACGTAGTCGAGGCTGCCGTCGAGGCGGAGGAGGACGCGGGCGAGCAGGTCGTGGGTCATGGGCCGTGGGGGAGGGGGGAGCTTGCGGAGGCGTTGGGCGATGGCGATCGCCTCGGCGTTGCCGATAAGCACCATCAGCGCGCGCTTCTTGTTGGCGGTGTTGAGGACGACGAGGGGGCTCTGCGTCTCCGGGTCCATCCGGACGTCGTCGAGGGTCATGCGGACGAGGCCATCGGGGGCCGGCGTCTCGCCGGCCCCCAGGCGCCCTGCGCCGAGGCCGAGCAGGAAGATGGTGACAATCACACGCCGCGCAGGACGCCCTGTCATGACGGACCTCTCAGTTCCCGCCCTCCTATTCGAGCGTGAGGGCGAAGATGTGAATCTGGGCGTTGAAGGGCAGCTTGACCGCCTTGACCTCGCGCTTGGCATCGAGGGGCACGGTCACGCACCAGATCTTCGCAGACTTCTCTTCCATGAACAGGCCCGATGCATCGGGCTCGGCCGCCACGCGGTGCTTGGTCGCCACGGCCACCTTCTCGCCGAAGGCGGCCTCGCCGCACCAGTCGGTCACCTTCAGGTCCTTCTCGACCTTGCCATCGGCGAACTCGATGGCGATCTTGGCCTCCTGATTCGCGTCGGTCGCGGTGACCATCAGGTGCATGGCCTTCCGCTTGCCGGACAGCGGGATCGTCTGCCCAGCGCACGCCACGTTGTTCTTCGCCTTTGGCTCCCCGGACGGGAAGACGAAGCACACGGGGAGCTCCGGCTTGCACAGCTTGCCGGCCTTGGGCAGCTCCTCGGCGGGGTAGGACTGGTTCCACTGGTCAAAGTCGGCGTCGTTGCGATTAGCCTCGGTGGAGATGCCGTCGCTGTTGAAGAACTTCGTGAGGTCGATGCCCGTACCGCGCTTGAGCTCGATGGTGACCGCCTTGGGCGCCGGCTTCTCGACCTTCGGCGTCACAACCTTCGGCGTCTCCGGCTTCGGCTTGGGCGGCTCAGGCTTCTTCTCCGCCACGGGCACGCGGATCTCGACCGTCCCCCCCTTCTCCGCGGGCTCCTCGCCCTTGCCCGACGGGATGCAGCCCCCCACCGAAACCACCAGCACGGCCACCAACGCCACCATCCACGCTCTAGTCATCACGGCTCCTTTCCCTGAACGGGACCCCGAATCGCACAGCGGAGCGTTCCCATACCCTCTCCGCACCCGCCCATTATAGTGATCGATGCCCTCACGTCCAGCGAATCCCGGCGATTCGTACCGCCGTGCCTGTCGCCCGGCGCGCCACCTGTCCCCGGTCGCGTAGGGCTCGGCACTTGGCGGCCGGTGCTCGGGTGACGAGAGGAGCGGCCTCCCCGAGCGGGGCTCTGGCCCGAGGCAAGCCAACCGCACGCTGGAGCGGCAGAGACCATTTGAAGGCGGGGTGCGCGGCGGGTTGCCGTACGGGCATCTATTTCCGGATTTGCGCAAAACCGGAATAGACCTCCCCTCATACGGTCGCGTCTCCGTCGGGGGACAAGTCCATCGCCCCGCCGGTGCCGCACGGCACTCCGCTTTCGACAATCGCCAATGCGCACTTCCTCAGCCCGAGCGCCGTCGGCCGCTGGCTTCGCCGGTTGACTCCGTTGCCGTTCGCCGCTATCCTGCCGTGGGATGCCCTGAGCCAGGAGGACGCCGATGATCTCTCGCGATGAAGCCTACGATCTGCTGTGCGAGCACGTGAAGGCCGATAACCTGCGCAAGCACTGCCTCGCGAGCGAGGCCATCTTGCGCGCTCTCGCCCGACGCCTGGGCGAGGACGAGGAGCTGTGGGGCATCGTCGGCCTCGTCCACGATCTCGACTACGAGCAGACCAAGGACGCGCCCGCCGAGCACACGAAGATCACCTGCCAGCTCCTCGCGGAGAAGGGCTTTCCCGATGACGTGCTCCAGGCCATCCGCGAGCACAACGCCGAGGAGCTCGGCATCCCGCGCGAGTCGAGGCTCGGCATCGCCCTGGCCTGCGGGGAGACGATCACAGGCCTCATCGTCGCCACCGCCCTGGTCTATCCCGACAAGAAGCTCGCCAGCGTCAAGCCCAAGTCGGTCCGCAAGCGGATGAAGAAGAAGGACTTCGCCCGCGCCGTGAGCCGTGAGATCATCGGCGAGTGCGAGCGCATCGGCATCGCCCTCGACGAGTTCATCCCCCTCTGCCTCGAGGCCATGCAAGGGGTCTCCGCCGACCTGGGGCTTTGACCCTCATGCGCATCCCCATCCTGACGATGCTCTTTGGCCTGTCAGCGCTGGCTGCCGGCCCGGCAGACGACTACATCGGCGCCCAACTCCGCGTCGTGCGCGGCCTGGAGGCCCAGGTGCCGGCGCTGACCCGCGTCGCCGACGAGGCGGCGCGGGAGCTCCTCGCAGGCGGCCGACTCTACCTGGCCGGCGAGCGCGGCATGGTCTCGGAGCTCCTCGGCCGAGCGGGCGGGCTGTGCGGCGCGAAGCGCTTCGCAGGAGGCAAGACGCTGCTTGCGGAGCACGACGTGGTCCTCCTGAGCGACTATGGGCCCAGGCAAGGCCACCCCGCCACCCCGTGGGAAGTGACCGGCGGCACGCGGGCGCTGCGCATCCTCTTCGTCTCGAAGCAGCACGCGGTGTTCGAGAAGCCGCTTGTGCGGAAGGGGCGGATCGTCGGCGTGGACATCCCCCGCGATGGCTGCATCGTGCGCTCGCCGGAAGGCGAGGCGGCGTGCCCGGCCACGGCGCCGGCTATCGCCATCGCGCAGTGGGCGTTCACCGCCGAGCTCATCGGGGCGTGCCGCCGCAATGGCAGGCAGCTCGCCGTCTACCTGAGCATCCATCTCGACGAGGGGCGCCGGCGCTACCAGCGAACGAAGGGCCTCCTCTTCGAGCCGGGCCTCAAGCCCAAGCCGCCAGAGCCGGGCGAGTACGCCAAGGCATTTCTCGGGCACGCGCGTCAGGCGCTCGAGGCCATCCGCCGCGACGAGCTCAGCCGGATCCGCAAGGCGGCCGCCTGGATCCGCGAGGCCAGAGCCGGCCGGAGGAAGGTCGTCCGCCACATGCACGCGCATCTGCCGCCGCACGAGGTCGGTGTGCCCGGGGACCCTGGATGCTTCACCCACAGCCCACGCCTGCCCCTTGGCGACAAGGCCATTGCCTGGATGCGCCAGAACCTCGCCAAGGGCGACATCCACCTGCTCGTGGGCTACCAGCAGAACCAGGACGCCATGGCCGCCGCCGCCAACGCACTGGGCGCGCGGACCATCTTCATCACATCCCTGCCGCCCAGCAGAGAGCAGGCGGCCAATCCTCTTCATCTCTACGTGAACCCCCACTGGCCGCTGACCGACGCCTGCCTCGAGCTGCCCGGCTACGACGTCAAGGCGTGTCCCCTGTCCGCCATCTGCGGGCTCACGTGCTACTACGCCATCGCCGCAGAGGTCGTTGCCGGCGAGTGAGCACGCGCCGCGCCACCCGCGGGAGGGCGAGGCCCCCGCCGAGCCGCGAACAGCAGGAGGCATCCTCTCCGCAGGCGGCTCGGCAGGAGCCTCGCCCTCCCTTTCCCCGTCCTGCCGTGTTTCCCTGGCTCCGGCGACGTGGCTATAATGGGTGGCGGAGAGGGGGATCGAGCACGCGTAAGAGGACGAGCACGAGTCACGAGCGAGGAAGGGAAGCAATGGACATCCAGGAGTATGTCCGGGACCTGGCGAGCCGCGCGAAGGCCGCGGCCAGGGAGCTTGCCGTTGCGTCGTCGGCGCAGAAGGACGCTGCGCTCCTGGCGATGGCCGACGGCATCGAGGCGAGGGCGGACGAGCTGAGGACAGAGAATGCCAGGGATCTCGAAGCGGCCCGCGCGGCTGGGCTGTCGGCAGCGATGCTCGATCGCCTGGAGCTGACGGGCAAGCGTATCGCGGGGATGGCCGACGGCCTGCGCCAGGTGGCGGCCCTGCCCGACCCGGTGGGCGAGGTCATCCGCGGCTGGACGCGGCCCAACGGCCTCCGCATCGCCAAGGTGCGGGTGCCACTCGGCACGATCGCGATCATCTACGAGAGCCGGCCCAACGTCACCGCCGACGCCGCGGGCCTCTGCATCAAGGCCGGCAACGGCGTGGTCCTGCGCGGCGGCAAGGAGGCCATCCGCTCCAACACCGCCATCTGGCGCGTCCTTCAGGACGGCCTGGCGGCAGCCGGACTGCCGGCGGATGCCATCGGCCTGGTCGAGACGACGGACCGCTCGGCCATCGACGCGCTCATCAGAGCCGACGACCTGATGGACGTGATCATCCCCCGGGGCGGCGAGGGGCTCATCCGCCGCGTCGTCCAGGGCGCGACGGTGCCCGTAGTGAAGCACTACAAGGGCGTGTGCCACGTCTACGTAGATGCCTCGGCGGACCTGGCCATGGCGCAGGCGATCTGCCTCAACGCCAAGTGCCAGCGGCCCGGCGTGTGCAACGCCATGGAGACGCTGCTCGTTCACCAGACAATCGCCCCTCAGTTTCTGCCGCCCATGGCCGCACAGCTCGTCGAGGCGGGCGTCGAGTTGCGAGGCTGCGAGCGCACCCGCGAGCTCCTGCCCGACGTGGCGCCGGCGGCCGAGGCGGACTGGCCGGAGGAGTACCTCGACCTCATCCTGGCCGTCCGCATCGTGGATTCCACGGAGCAGGCGATCGAGCACATCGCCCGCTACGGCTCGGCGCACAGCGACGCCATCGTGACCACAGACGTGCGCGAGGCCGACCGGTTCGTCCAGGGGGTCGATTCCGCTGCGGTGTACGTCAACGCCTCGACGCGGTTCACCGACGGCTACGAGTTCGGCATGGGCGCCGAGATCGGCATCAGCACCGACAAGCTGCACGCTCGCGGCCCCATGGGCCTCGAGGAGCTGACCAGCTACAAGTTCGTCGTCCACGGCGACGGGCAGCTTCGGACGTGATGGGTGACGCAGAGCGGCGGGATGGCTCCGCCAAGCCTCGCGTCCGCGACCGTCCAGCGCCGTTCTCACTCCGTGTTGACTTCCCCCCACGCCGCTGATATCATGGCCATTGTGCGCAGAATGGAACCAGATGTGGTAGAGGATCGTCTACATGGACAGAAGATGGCGAGCAGCGGCGTTGCTCGCAGCGGTTGCGGCTGCCGGCCTGATGTGTGCCTCGTGCGAGAGCGAGGCGGTGGATAACCCGTCGGGTGTGGCGGCGCCCGCGACGTCGGCGAAGCCGGCGAGCGCGAAGGTGACGTTCGTCGGCGACGAGTTCGCGACCATCCGCATTGAGGCTGAGGACGCTGACGAGATCGTCTCGGATGACGCGAACGGCAGCATCAAGGGGAAGGTGATGCGGGTGGCTGAGGACGAGGGAGCCTCGGGCGGCAAGTGCATCTGGATCCCCGACCTGGCCGGCACCCCGACGCCCGGCAAGGGCAAGGGGCCGCCGAGGTTCGCCCGCGCCGTCTACAAGTTCCGCGTCGAGAAGGCGGGACTCTACACCTTCTGGTGCCGGCGCAAGTGGCTCGACAACTGCGGCGACACCTTCGCCATGCGCTTCGACCGTGAGGGCCAGCCGCGCAAGGCCGAGACCGAGCACATCTTCGGCGGCAGCGACAGCAAGCCGGTCCGCTGGGCCTGGAGCCCGGTCTACAACGAGGGCAAGCCCGTCCAGTTCTTCCTGACCGCAGGCGAGCACGTCCTCGAAGTGCTGAACACCGAGGACGGCCCGAAGGCCGACCTCTTCCTGCTGACCAACGACCGCGACTATGTCCCCCAAGGGATGGAGAACTGACCGCGGCCCGTGAACGATGATCGTGGGGCGCAATGCCTGCTGTCTTGAGCGTCATCGACGGCCCTCAGGCGGGTGCCACGTGTGAGTTGCGCGTGGGGCAGCGCGCCGTGCTGGGCCGCGGTGAGGACAGCGACTTCCACATCCTTGATAGCTGGGCATCCCGCACCCACTGTGTGGTCTCCTACACCAGTGACGGCGTGCACGTCGAGGACCTCGACACCAAGAACGGCACGTACGTCGGCGGTCTACGCGTGCAGCGGTGCAGGCTCCAGGACGGCGCGCTGCTCCAGGTCGGCACCACCACGATCCAGGTGCTGCTGCGGCCGACCCAGGCCACCGTGGCGACCCTCGCGGCGCCGCTGCCGAAGCGGGTGGCGAAGGCCACCTTCTACGTCACCGTCGCGCTCGCCGCCCTGGCTGTCATCGCGGCCGCCGGCGTCTACGTCTTCGGCCGTCGCGGCGAGGCCCAGGCGCGCGGGGGGAAGGGCACTGGCGTGTCGTGGGGCAAGGGTGAGGGCGAGGAGAAGAAGGGCCTGCTCGGCATCTTCGGCAGCCGCGAGGTCGCCATCGCCATCACCTCGGAGCCCAGTGGCGCCACCGTGTTCATCGACGACGAGTTCCGAGGCGCCACCCCCATCGAGGGCCTCAAGCTGGCCGTCGGCGAGCACCACGTCCGCATACAGAAGGCCGGCTACGAGGTCTACCGCGGCCCGCTGAAGGTCGCAGGCGCGCGCGACGAGCCCTTCCACGTCGCCCTCGAACTCGCCAGGCGCGGCTCGCTCGTCATCCGCTCGACCCCCGACGGCGCCTCCGTCTTCCTCGACGACGAGTACCGCGGCAAGACGCCGCTGCGGCTCGACGACCTAGACCCCCACACCTACGTCCTCCTGCTCCAGAAGCCGAACTTCGCGGACTGGCAGAACGAGGTGGCCGTGAAGCCGACCGAGGTCACCCCCGTCGAGGCGACCCTCAGCCAGCGCCACGTCGAGTACTACCTCAAGGCCCTCGAGAAGGACCCCAACAACGTCTCCTACCACACCGAGGTCGCCCACCTTTACCTCCTCGAGCAGAAGGTCGCTCCGTGCATGGAGCACCTGGTGAAGGCCATCGACATCACGGTCGCCGGCCGCGACACCACCCGCCAGGGCGCCTACACCAAGCGGCTCACGTGGCTGATCAGCAAGATCTACTTCAATGACTACTTCAACTACGGGGACGCCGCCTTCGTGCGGGACGTGCAGGGCCGCATCGACGCCATGCTCGCCGATGCCGCGGGAACCCATCCCGAGAGCGACTACGTCCTCGAGGTAGCCAAGGCACTCTACAAGCGGGCCGGGACGCCCCAGCGCCTGGTGCCGCTGTACCTCAAGATGGCCGAGGCCCAGCCGAAGAGCTTCGCCCACTACGCCCACGCCGTCGCGCTACTCCAGGAGGCCGGCCAGCACCGCGAGGCCGCCGAGGTGCTCGACAAGGCCCTCAAGGCGAATCCCGACGACTACCGGGTCTACCTCGAGCTGGGCCGCGTGCACCTGCGCGCGAAGAAGGCGGGCGTGACCGGCGCCCGCGAGAAGGCCATCCAGGCCCTCAACGCCGCCCTCCAGCGCTGCACCGACGAGGCCGCCAAGCGCGAGATCCGCCGCCTCCTCGGCAAAGCCACCGGCTGACTCCCTGGCAAGAGCAAGCGACGCCGAGGCGACGCCTTCCCGACCCGCCACTCGGACCTCGTCACGCGCCACTCGCCGCCCGGCGGCCTCCGCCGCGTTGCAATCCCGGCGCGCGGCGCTATAATGGGCGGCGAGAGCGCGGGAGCCAGCCATGGTCCGCTTGCGAGTCGAATCGGCGGGGAAGACGCGCGAGGTGGAGACCGACGAGACGGTCCTCACCATCGGCCGAGCGTCCCGCAACACGCTCGAGATCCACGACGACCAATCGTCGCGGGAGCACTGCCGCCTCGAGCGCCGCGACGACGGCTCCTGGACCCTCACCGACCTGGCGAGCCGCAACGGCACCCTCCTCAACGACCAGCCCATCGACCAGGCGCCCCTGCGCCACGGTGACCTCATCCGCATCGGCACGACCACCATCCGCTTCGAGCTGCCCCAGGCCGACCACGCCGCCGCGGAGGCCGCCGAGGCCCAGCGCGAGGCTGCCCAGGAGGCCGGCGAGCAGGCGCCCGAGGCCATCAAGCTCGTTCTCGCCACCGGCCCGAGCCGCGGCAAGGCCGTCCTCGTCGCCGAGAAGCTCACCACGATCGGCCGCCGACCCAACAACGATATCGTGCTCGCCGGCCGTGGCGTCTCGAACCGCCACGCCGAGATCCGTCGCGGCCCCGACGGCTTCATCCTGGTGGACGAAGGGAGCCGCAACGGGACCTTCCTCAACGGGCGCCTCGTCCTGCGCGCACCAGTCCGGCCCGGCGACGAAATCCAGATCGGCAGGACGACGATCCGCGTCTTCGCCGGTGACGCCGAGATCACCGGAGCGATCGCGCTCGAAACCGAGGGCATCGTCCGCGACGAAAGCGGCTTCATCACGGCCGAAGAGCCCGAGAAGCCTGCCCATCCCTGGGCGCGGCTGGCGCTCGCAGCCGCGGGCGTGCTGGTGCTGCTCGGCGGCGCACTAGTCGCAATGCAAGGGCCCGGCTGGCTGACCCACGGGACGCGCCCAGCGCCGGACCTCCTGGGCGGCCGCGGCGAGTTCGCCAGCAGGGCCGCGCGGCGCGCCTGGACGCCTGAGCCGGGCGCCGACGCATCGTTCGAGAGGGGCACGCTGGTCCTGCGCCTGCCCTCGAGCGGCTCCAGTGGCGCGCTGGCGCGCTGCGCGTTGAGCGACCCGCTCCCTGTGAAGGCGGACAGAAGGTACACCGTAACGGGGCGGATCCGCCCCGACGGCCTGGTGAGTGGGCTCGCCGGCATCGTCACCACCTGGACGGGCGAGGCCGACTGGTCGCCCAGCGCCAGCATGGTCCTGTGGCCCGAGGCCGGAGCTGACGGTGAATGGGGGACCATCGAGGAGGCGCTTCGGCCGCCACCGTGGGCCGACTCGCTCGTGGTGAGCTGTGCAGCCGCCGGGACGAGCGGGCGCGTGGCATTCGACGACATCCGGATTGCGGATGCGCCGGAGACAGGGGACAGGATGGAGTTGGTGACGGGCCCGCTGCGGCTCGTCATGGACACACCTGTGCTCTTCTCCCTGACCTGCGGCGAGCGCGTTGTTGCGGCGGGTGCGGGGGTGGTCGTCGAGCCGCAGCAGGGCTCAGCAGTGCGGCAGATGCGGGCGCATGTCGCCAGCGGCTACCCGGAGACGGGCGAGGGCCGCCACCACGTGCGCTCCCGCGTGGCAGGGCTTCCAGGCGAGGTCGAGCTGCTCATCGAGCAGACGATGGCCTACCGTCAGGGCAGCGTGCGGCTCGAGTACAGGTTGTGGACGGCGAAGCCGGTGCCCGTGGCGTTCGCGGGCATCGAGCTGCCGTGCGCGGCTGCGGCGCTCAGTCGCGGCGTAGACGTGCGGACCGCCGGCGGGTTCGCCGAGGCAGGGCGTGACGAGGCATCCTTCGCCTTCGACGGCGCAGACGCGCTGACGCTGCATCTGGCCACTGGGAGCGCGTTCCTGGCATTCGAGGAACCGGTGACCGTCGCTGGCCGGAGGGAGGGCGGCCGGGGTGTCCTGCGGCTCGGGCGGCGCGGCGGCTCGCTGGGGCCGCAGGCGCTGGTCGTGGCGTTTGTCCTGCGCGGCACGACGCAGGAGGAGGAGCGCAAGGTGGTGAGCCGCCTGGTCGCGGCGGAGCGTGCCGCGAGCCAGGGACAGTATGGCGAGGCGATCCGGCGATACGAGGAGATCGCGAAGCTCTACCGCGATCGCCGCTTGGCCTCTGAGACGGCGCGCCAGCAGCTTGCGCGGCTCCACGGCCAGGCGACCGCGCGGCTCGAGGCCGCGCTCAGGCTCCTGGCGCGAGCGGAGCTGACCGGCGAGCGCGAGGACTTCGTCGCCGCGCGCAAGGCCCTCGAGCCGCTGGCGGCGGGGCTCGACGGGACGGTGTATGCGGCGAAGGTGGCCGAGGGCGTCGCCCGTTGCGAGACCGAGCAGGAACGCGCTGCGGGGCAGCGCGACGAACAGGCCGCGCAGCGGCTGCTCCGCGCCGCCAGAGCGCACGCCGAGCGCAAGCAGCCCCACATCGCGCGGCTGGCCTGTCGCGAGCTCCTCGCCCGCTTCCCCGACGCGCCGGCTGCGGCCGATGCTAAGGCGTTACTGGAGACGCTCGACACGCCGCCTCCAGCACCCGAGCCAGCGCCAGAGGCCCCCCAAGGTGCGGAGGGGGCTGGCCTGCGGCCACCAGCCCCCGGCGGTGGAGGCGACGACACCGGCAAGGGCCATCCACGCGAGCCGGGACCCCCTCGCGGCGGTGCTGCCCAGCCCCCGCGATGATACCTATCTGCGAGCGCCATGCCTAGAATCAAGGCCATCCTGTTCGACCTGGACGACACGCTGTTCGACTGCTGCGGCCTGCTGGTGGAGGCGGCCCGGCGCAGGGCGGCCCGGGCCATGGTCGCCGCGGGCCTGCCGCTGACGGAGGAGGAGGCCTACGAGGAGCAGATCCTGCTCGCCGAGCAGCACGGCCCGCGCTACACCGTCTTCGACGCCATGGCCGAGCGCCACGGGATGCCCTCGTCGCTGGCCGAGGTGGCCCTGGCCGCCTACAACAGCGACGAGGTCGGCGACATCGTCCCCTTCCCCGACGTGCCCGACACCCTCGAGCGGCTCAAAGCCCAGGGCTACAAGCTCCTGATGTGCACCATCGGCGTGCCCGCACGCCAGCAGAGGAAGATCGAGCGACTCGGCCTCGAGCCGTACTTCGACGAAATCGCCATCGTGGATATCGAGACGGGCGAGCACCGCGAGGAGTGCTTCCGCGGCCTGCTCGCAGGCCACGGGCTACGGCCACAGGAGGTCCTGGTCGTCGGCGACCGCATCCAGTCGGAGATCAAGACCGGCAACGCCATGGGCATGCTCACCGTGCAGATGGTCCACGGCCGCTTCAAGGACCAGACGCCGAAGAGCGATATCGAGGAGCCGGACTACAAGATCCAGCACATCGCCGAGCTCCATAACGTCCTGCGCGTCATCCACCGCCGCAACAAGGGCGCCGGCGGCGATCCACGGGTGGTGGCCATCGGCGGGGGCACGGGCCTGCCCATCGTCCTCCAGGGGCTCAAGGGCCTGACCTCGAACCTCACGGCCGTGGTCACCGTGACCGACGCCGGGCGGTCGTCAGGCCGGATCCGCGCCGACTTCGGCCTCCTGCCCCCAGGCGACATGCGCAACTGCCTGGTCGCCCTCTCGGACTCCAGCCAGCTCCTCAACGACCTCTTCCAGTACCGCTACCCGGAGGGCGACCTGGCGGGGATGAGCTTCGGCAACCTGTTCATCGCCACGATGGCCATGGTCACCGGCTCGTTCGAGGCCGCCGTGCGCGAGACGAGCCGCATCCTGGCCATCCAGGGCAAGGTCCTCCCCTCGACCTACGAGGACGTCCACCTGTGCGCGAAGCTCGAGGATGGCCGCATCGTCGAGGGCGAGGTCGAGGTGCGCGCTCCGGGCAAGGCGCCCATCGCCGATGTGTTCCTCAAGCCGGCCGACGTCGCGGCCAACGACGAGGCCATCACCGAGATCCTCGGCGCCGACCTCATCGTCATCGGTCCGGGCAGCCTCTACTCCAGCGTCATCGCCAACCTGCTGGTCCCCGCCGTCCCCGAGGCCATCCGCTCGTCCAAGGCGCGCAGAGTCTACGTCTGCAACATCGTCACCCAGCCTGGCCAGACCGACGGCTACACCGCAGGCGACCACATCGACGCCATCGTCCGCTACCTGGGGGAGGGGGCGCTCGACGGCGTGCTCGTCAACTCGAATGTCCCGCCCGAGCCCGTCCTCGCCCGCTACCGTGAGGAGGGTGCCGGCCTCGTGCATCTGGACGACGGGGTCAGCCGCCACCGCGTCCAGATTATCCTCGACGATCTCGTCGAGACCCTCGACCACCACCGCATTCTCTGGGAGAAGCAGGACCTGTTGCGCCACGACCCCGACAAGCTCGCCGAGCTCATCTCGAGCCTGCTTTGAGCCGGCCACTGTCGGCGTGTCCTGGGCCTGCGCGGCCCAGGGATGCCTTCCCGGAGAGGGTGCCGCAGAAAGCCGCCTACGGCCACCGACGGGCCTGTCTCAGCGCCGCGCCATCCAGTCGAGCACCGCCTTGACGGCCATGATGCTCTCCGCTTTCGCCGCGGCGTAGGCGAAGAGGCCCTCGCCGCCCGCCAGCACCCCCAGGATGATCATCCGCCAGTGCGGCTCGTACCCCCACGCGAGCACGCACGTCGCCACGCAGACCAGCAAGACGATCCAGCCCGTGGCCTGCGACTCGCCCAGCGTCAGCGGCAGGCGGTAGCCCTTGACGCACAGCCGCCGCACGATGTGGGGGATGACCAGGAAGATGAGGACGGCGGCCCCGACGTGCGCCCACACGCGGTTCTCCCCCTTGACGGTGGAGGTGACGCCGTGGCGCAGGAGGCTGTCCTTGTCCTCCTTGGCATCGCCCTGCTTCTTGGGCTTGGCCGCCACCTCGCCGGCCTTCGCCTTCGCGAGCTTGTCCTTGAGTTCCTGGTTGTCCGGGTCGAGCTTGAGGGCGGCCTCGTACCAGTGGACGGCCCCCTTCTGGTCGCCGTTGCGCTCGCAGACCTCGGCGACCCGCACCCGGGCCTTGGCGTCGCCGGGCCTCAGGTCACAGTGCTTGCGGAAGGCGTCGTAGGCGTCGTCCCACTTCTCCTGCTGGCGGTAGGCCATGCCGAGCCAGTAGAGGATGCGGTCGTTCTTCGGGAAACGCTGCGCCGCGTCGGCGAGGAGGGCGGCGGCTTTCTCGTAGTCCCCCTCGTTGTACGCGTCCACCGCGGTCTCGACGATCTTCTCTGCCCCGCCCTCCTCCGCGGCGATGGCGGGCGCTGAGAGCGTGGCCGCCAGGGCCACAACGACGGCCAGCAGGCCACAGAGCCTCCCGAGCCGAGCGCGCCGCCACACGCCCATCAGTCGCTCTGTTCTCACCATGCTCGTGCCCTTTCAGTCAGTGGTTGGGGCCGGGGTCTGGGTCTCCGTGGGGGCAGGGAAGCTGTGGTGCAAGACCCGCTGTCCGATGGCTGATGTATCCTAGCGCCCTGCACAGCGCGGTGTCAACCGACGGGCCACGTTCCCCTGCCCACAGCCTCAGCCGTCGAGAGCCGGAGGACCCGGCGGCCCTGTCGTCCTCTCAAGCAGTGGCGGCAAGGCGTGGTCTGTTAGCGGGATGCCAGGACGGGGTCGGCGCGCTCGCCAGCCAAGTGGCGCGAGACCCAGGCCCGGAGCTTGGCTCTCTCACTCGCCGCTCTGCGGCGCCCGCCTTAGATGACTTCCTCGACCGTCAGCAGCGAGCCGAACTCGGGCACGGGCGCCTGGTAGACGTTGCAGTAGCCCGAGCGGTCGCTCGTGAAGACCACGTGGCGGCCCTCGGGGTCGAAGCGCGGGTGGGGATGGGCTTTCTGGATGTGCATCGAGCTGCGATGCTCGGCGAGGATGCGTGGGCCGTCGAAGCCCTCGCCGTTCCAGCGCCAGAGGCGGATGTACGGCGGGCCGTCGCCGACGAGCAGGTCGAAGGCGTTGCTGTGCATGTGCCCGGTGTCGTGGGGGAAGGCGACCTCGTGGCGGTCGGTGTTGTCGTAGCGGATGCGGCCGAAGAGCTTGCGGCCGTCGGGCCAGCGGCCGTGATAGGCGATGGTCTCGCCGTCGGACAGCCAATACTCGTGGCCCACCGATTCGCCGCCCTCGCGCGGGCGGACGGGCCACGCCTCGCAGGTGTCGAGGTCGAGGCACCAGATGCGGTTGTCCACCTTGTCCCACGGCCCCTCGTGGCAGAAGGTCAGCAGGTTGGCCCGCGTGGGCGACGTGTTGACGTGGCCGATCCACGACCGCTCCTCCCACACCGTCTCGCCGCCGCTGCCGTCGGTGGCGATGCGGACGACACGGCTGAGCGGGTTTGCTGCCCACGTCTCGCGGAAGCCGATGTAGCCCCGGCCGTAGTCGATGCGGAAGCGCGCCGAGAGGTCCTCGAACATGCCGCAGCAGACGAACCGCCCGTCGGCCGTGGCGTTGAGCATCGAGCGGCGAAAGCCGGTGGGCAGCTCCCACAGCGGCCGCAGCGCCAGCGTCTCCAGATCGAGGGCCATCACCTGGCGGCCATACCAGAAGTACGCCTCCTCCCGGGTCGGGTTCAGGCACGTCGCCAGGAAGCCCGTCTCGTGGGGCGGCGCGACGGGCTCCAGGTCGGTGAGCTGTGTCAACTCGCCCGCCCCGAGGTCGATGGCGAACAGGTTCGTGCGGTTCTCGCGATCGGACCCGACGAGCAGCCTCCGCCCGCCGGCGAACCAGCCGGGGTTGGTGAAGTAGAGGTGGTGGCTGTGGCCCTTGTAGTCGGTGAGCTGGCGGAGGGGGAGGCCCGAGACAGGGTCGGTCACGTCCTTCCATTCGGCGGGCCAGATGCGGCCGGCGGACATGGCTGTTCCTTTCGCTGTTTGGGCCTGGGAGGGCGAGGCTCCCGCCGAGCCGCGCCCAGGGGCGGGATGCCTATTCCAGGGCCGGCTCGGCGGGAGCTTCGCCCTCCCGGCGGAGGGGCACCTCGAGGAGCGGGGTGGGCGTCTTCTCGCTGGTCAGGTAAAGGGCCTTGCCGTCGCGGCCGTAGCAGATGGACTCGCCCTGCCTGCGGCGGGGCATGGGGACGATGCGGGGCGCGCGGGCGAAGGCATCGGCCCACGTCTCGTCGGGGCGGCGGGTGTACTCGCAGGCGTGAGCATAGGTGAGGACGATGGCGCGGCGGCCGTCGGGCGAGACGTCCATGGCCACCACCGTCGGGAGGGTGAGCGTGGCGATGGGCTTGACGACCCAGGGCTTGTCGCGTCGGTTCTCGGCGGTGGGCACGGCGTAGGCCCTGGCGTGGCCGAGGATGGTCTTGGTGATCACCAGGATCTGCCGCGTCTCGGGGTCGAAGGCCACGGCCTCGCAGTTCTGCGGGCCTTCGGCATAGGTGTATTCGATGGCGCGGGCGATCTTGACCGTGGCCTCGACGCCGCGCTTCCTGAGGTCGAGCCGCGGCTCGGGCACGAGATAGAGCGTGCGGTAGGGCCGCGCCTGCGCGTTGTCGCCGATGTCGCCGATCAGCAGCCACGGCTTGCCGCGCAGGGTGAACGACGCCATATCCTCCCAGTCGCGGGCGATGGCGCCGTGGACAGCGATGGTGGCAAGATGCTCGCCTTTGCGATTGAAGGCAAACAGGCGGGGGTCATCGCCCGAGTCGTTGTGGGTCCAGAAGACGCCCGGATAGCGTCGGCTGCACGCGAGGCCGCTGCTCTCGTCGATCTCGGGGCAGGCGATCTCGCAGAGCTTCCGCCCGGGGCCGTAGCCGCTGGGGGAGAGCTCGCCCGCCAGCATGGACAGGTGGCAGGCAAGAAGGAGGGGAAGCAGGCAAGCGAATCCGGCCGTTCTCATGATGTGGCTCACAGCAGCCTCTGAATGCTCTCGATGACGGCGATGGATTGGGTCTTGAGCTGGAAGTCGGGGGGGGCGTCGGGCGCGTTGTTCTTGACTTCGGTGGTGACCTTGCAGAGGCGCTTGTTGATCTCGCCCCAGGCCCGGCGGAAGTACTCCGCCTGCTGGCCCGTGTAGCCGAGCGGCTCGACCTCGGGCTTCGGACGATAGCCCGCCTTCTTCCAGGCCGCGACGATCCGCTCGCCCCAGGCGTTCCCAACCGCGGCGATCTCGCCCTCGGCCAGCCCGGCGATGGGCAGGATGATCATGCAGTCGTAGGGCGAGTTGACGAACTCGGTCTGATGCAGGTCGAGCCAGTACTCGTAGCCGAACCGCTCGTCCATCTTGAAGAAGAGGCGGAAGTAGGACGAGAGGTGGCTGCGGTTGGGCTCGACGTAGCGGTGGTCGTCGATCTGCTCGTAGACGATGCCCACGGGGTCGGGCGCGTGCTCCTCGCGGTCGTCCCACAGGTCGAGCCGCTTCCACATCTTGCCGGGACTGTCGGGGTCCTCGCCGCGCATCCAGCACCAGAACTGCTCGTTCGTGTACTCCGAGCCGTCCCAGTAGAGCACGGGTGCCCGCTCGCGGCCCTGGACGTTGCCGATGGGGTTGAAGGTCAGCACGGTCTTTGCCAGGGCGGCCTCGACGTCGAGCGTCGTCGGCTCGCCCGCGAGGTCATTGCCTGTGACGAGCTGCTCGATGGCGTCGATCATGCCTGCCGTCGTGCCCGGCTCGTGGGCGTGGGGCTGGGCGAAGTAGTGGCGGCGCTTGCGCTCGGCTGGCACCGACGGGTCGGTGAGGGTGAGCGCGTAGACCTTGTGGCCCTTGAAGCACGTGACGGAATCGACCTCGAGCCTCGGGCCGGCCCGTTCGCGCCATTCAGCGATCTTGGCTTCGAGCTGGGCCTGTCGGGCCAGGAAGGGGATAGCCATGAGTGGCCCTCACGACGGATTCATGGAGTCGCCATCCGGTTCGGGGGCGACCTCCAGGTCGGCCGCGGCGGGGGTCTCACGGAGGAGGCCGACGGCCTGCTCGACGTCGGCCTCGGCGACGAGGAGTGGGACGCCTCCGCCGACGCCGTCGGGCCACACGTTCATCCCGATGTCGGGCACGAAGCACTCGATGCCCGCCTCTTCGAGCACGATGCGTGCGGCATGGGCCTGGGGCGCCTCGTAGAAGCGGGCGATCTCGACCAGCTCATCGGGCATCGTGGTCTCTCCCTACGTGGCTGCTCGCTCGGCGGCGATGAGGGCGGCGCCGAGGGCTCCGGTGATCTGCGGCTCGGGCGGGACGGCGAGCGGCATATGGAGGGCCGTCTCGAGGGCCGCGACCATCGCGGCGTTCGTGGCTACCCCGCCGGTGAAGACGCCGGGGGGGCGAACCATGAGCCGCGAGGCGAGCGCGGCGATCCGCGAGGCCACCGAGGCATGGACGCCGGCGACGACGTCGGCACGCGGCGTGCCCCGCGAGAGCAGGCCGATGGCCTCGGTCTCGCCGAAGACGGCGCACATGCTGGAGATCTCGGCCGGCCGCTCCGCCTCGCCCGCCACCGTCGCCAGCTCGCCCACGTCCAGCTCGAGCAGCCGGGCGATCATCTCCAGGAACCGGCCCGTCCCCGCCGCACAACGGTCGTTCATCGCGAAGTCCGTCACCGCGCCCTCGTCGTCCAGGACGATGACCTTGCTGTCCTGCCCGCCGATGTCCACGATCGTCCGCGCGTTGGGGAGGAGGCGGCGGACGCCGCGCGCGTGGCAGGTGATCTCGGTGACCGTCTGGGTCGCGAAGTCAAGCGAGGCGCGGCCGTAGCCGGTGGCGATGGTGCAGGCCACGTCGCCGGGCGATGCCCCGCGTTCACCGAGAGCCTCGTCGAACAGGCGGCGGCCGGTGCGGGCGGGGTGGTGGCCGGTGTCGGTGATGCGCCAGGTGAAATCGTTCGGCGCACCGGTGTCCAGGAGGACCACCTCGGCGGATCGGGCGCCGACGTCGATGCCGCACACGAGCATGCCAATCCCTACAGACTGCTGTCCCCGGCGCATCATACCGGAAGGGGCGGGGGGTGACAAGGGGGAGAAGCGGCCAGCGCTCAGCGGCCAGCAGTGACGGGCTGGACGGCAGCGCGCCAGCGTGTGGTCTGGGCATGACGCGGCGCCTGGACGGAAGAGTCGGCCCAGGCGCCGCGCGAGCCGCGAGGCTACTTTTTCTTCCTCTTGGTGGTCTTCTTCTTGGCTGGGGCCTTCTTCTTTGCCGGCTTCTTCTGGGCGGCCTTTTTCTTGGTCACCTTTTTCTTGGTGGCCTTTTTCTTTGCCGGCTTCTTCTTGGCGGCCTTCTTCTTGGTCACCTTTTTCTTGGTGGCCTTCTTCTTGGCCGGCTTCTTCTTGGCGGCCTTCTTCCTGGTCACCTTTTTCTTCGTGGCCTTCTTTTTCGCCAAAGCGGATCACCCCCTTTCAGCGGCGGTCACTTGGCCTGTCGGGAAACAGAAACCACACACGACACTCCTGGTCACGATCGAGCTAGTTGTCGGCGAAGGCCTTGTCGCAGAGCGACAGGAGCTCGCCACGGGATACGGGCTTGTCGAGGTATGCGAAGGCCCCCCTGCTCAGGGCGTCCTGCTGGGTGCCCCGATCGCCATAAGCGGTCATGATCACGACCTTGGCATCGGGCCGCAGCTCGCGGAGTTCGTCGAGCAGGCTCAGGCCGTCCCTGCGCGGCAGCTTGAGGTCGGCCAGCACGAGATCCCACGGCTGCTCAGCGAAGAACTTCACGGCTTCCTGTGCGTTGCGGGCCGTGCGGGTCTGGAAGCCTGCCTTGTCGAAGATCTTCTTGAGGGTCGCACGCAGAGTGTCGTCGTCATCCACGATGAGGACTGACCGCTGCCGTTCCATGCGCCACGTCTTCTCTTCAAGGTACCGCGACCCCTCACAACCTGCCAGAGTGCAACAAGCGTGCCAGTCGGCGCGGAATGGGGGCCGGCTGCGAGCGCCATCGGGCATTTCGGGGCTGTGGGGCGTGATTGGCGGCGATCCATGGCGGGGGGCGAGCCCCAGTGGGCGGCGGGCGCGGAGGGGCATTTGCGACACTCTGTCAGCGCGGGCGTGACAGGCTGTCAATGGGAACGGTAGGACGGACGGCGTCAGAGCGTGCGGAGGGAGCGCTGGCGGCGGCGGAAGAACGCGTAGGCATCGTGGCCTGCGGCCCGCGCGAGCGCGACGGCGCGATAGAAGTGCCGACCGACCTGCTCGGGCGCGTGGGCGTCGGAGCCGAAGCAGATGGGCACGCCCAGCT
>CAZDNN010000041.1:0-20398 GCA_964506385.1 uncultured Planctomycetota bacterium | reverse complement strand
CTCTCGGAGCGTGACACACCGCACGCCGAGGATCGTTGTTTCCTCCTGGATACCCCCCGAGTCGGTCAGCACGAGTTGCGCAGAGGCCAGCAGCTTGAGGAAATCCAGGTAGCCCAAGGGCGGGATGGCGAAGATGCCCCTGGGGCCAACTGGCTCACCCCCATCGAGCCGTGCCACGTGCTCGTCAAGCCCAAACTCGGTCAGCCGCTTCTCCGTGCGGGGGTGCACGGGGAATACGATGGGCACCTCCCGGCCCACCTGGGCGAGCGCGTCGAGCATAGAGGCGAGGATACCGGCATCATCGACGTTGCTCGGGCGGTGCAGGGTCAGCACGGCGTAGGGCGCGGGACGCGGATCAGCGTCCCCGTGGAGGCCGAGCTGTCGCAGGATGCCCGAGCGCTCAGCCTTCGCCAGGTTGCGCCGCAGGGTGTCGATCATCGTGTTCCCCACGAAGTGTATCGCTTCCTGGGGCCTCCCTTCGGCCAGGAGGTTGCGCTCTGCGCTCGGTTCCGTGGTGAAGAGCAGGTCAGAGATCGCGTCGGTGACAATGCGGTTGATCTCCTCGGGCATCGTCCTGTCGCCGCTGCGGAGGCCGGCCTCGACGTGCCCGACGGTGACGCCGAGCTTGACGGCGACCAGGGCACACGCCACCGTGGAGTTGACGTCACCGACGACGAGGACGAGGTCGGGCCGCTGCTCGAGGACCACGGGCTCGAAGCGTCGCATGATCTCGGCGGTCACCACCGCGTGCGAGCCCGAGCCCACGCCGAGGTTGACGTCCGGCACGGGCATCTCGAGCTCGCGGAGGAACACCTCGCTCATCTCTTCGTCGTAGTGCTGGCCCGTGTGCACGAGCACGGTGTGGAATCCGCCGTGGTCAGCCATGGCGCGCAGCACCGCTGCTGCCTTCATGAAGTTCGGCCGGGCGCCGACCACAACGGCCACTTTCATCAGGCGCACCTCGCTGCCCAGGCCCGGGGCCGCTGTTCCGCAGTCAGCCGGTCGACCATCCACTGGGCGGTGTCGATCTTGTCGGCGAAGAGCTGCCGTCGCCGCTCGGCCAGCTTCGCGCGCAGGTCATCGGCAGCAAGGTAGCTGTCGAGCTGCTCGAGCAGGCCCGCCTGTTGGTGTGGCTTGAAGGCCTTCGTCAGGCCGTAGCGATGCTCGAGCTCCTCGAGATAGCTCAGCCGCCCGGCAAAGCTGCTGCATCGCAGATTCGGTGTGCCCATGACCCCTGCCTCGGCCGCCATTGTCTGGCTGTCGCCGATGAACAGGCTCGCAAAAGCCAGGGCATCGTGGATCCAGTGGGGCGGAATGGAGACCTGCATCGAGGCCCATTCGCCGGGCAGCGGCGCCTCGGTGGTGATGAACACGCGTCCCCGTCGGCAGAGGCGGCGGATGATCTCGGCTTTGGTGGGGTGGTCGAGACCCGTCTTGCCGCTGTCGTGACTCGCATTCATGGCCACGAAGCGCACGACGAAGTACCGCTGGCCGGCCTCGACGCCGAGCAGGTCGAGGACCTCGGGATTGGGTGTGAAGTGGTCCGGGTGGAGATAGGCTGTCTGCTTGTAGCCCGGGTACCTGGCGTGCTTGGGGCCATAGTCCTCGGGCATGCAGTCCGGTGTGGTGATGATGTGGGCGAATGGGGCTGCGGCGCGGAAGTGGATGCCCGCGGCCCGCCCGTCGTCGGTGTCGAACACGCCCACGGCACCAACCAGGCGCGCGACCTGGACGCCGCAGGGGTTGCGCGTGAGGATGATGTCGGGCTTGAAGCGGCGGGCCACCCGGTAGATGGCCCAATCGCGCTGGACCAGCTCGGCGAGCTGGCCGACCATGTTCCTGTGGCCAGAGCGGCCGGCGCTGGTGTAGTCGAAGCCGTAGTGGTCGAGAAGCTGGTGCGTGACGTCTTTCTCGCGGGCCACGATGGCGGTCGAGTGCCCTCGCTTCTCCAGTTCCCAGATCATGTGCTTGAAGAAGTGCACGTGGGCGGGGTGCGAGATGTCGAAGAGGATCTTCATTGGGGGCATTCCTCGCCGCTCGGCTCCGTGGCGGTGAGGTCGGGGGGCTCGATGCCCGAGCCGGTGCCGGCGCCTTCTCCGCCGTCGGGCTCCCGAGGGCACAGGTGGCTCTCGAGGCGACGTGTGCGGAACAGGCTCTCCTCGACGAGGCTCCGATTGCTGGCGACGAGGTCGCTGAGCAAGCCGATGAGCAGCGTCTGGAAGCCGATGATCATGAGCACGGCGGCGAGGATCAGGGACTGGATCTTGCCGCCTCCGTGGCCCATCGCGTAGTAGATCAGGAAGCGCACGCCGATCAAGGCGCCGGCCAGGAAGATGACGCCGCCGAGCCGGGCAAAGACCTTGAGCGGGCGGTACATGGCGTAGATGCGGAGGATGGTGAGCACCGAGCGCTTGATGTAGCTCCAGTTGCTCTTGAACAGGCGTGAGTCGCGCAGCTTGCGGTTCGTGCGGACGGGGACACAGGAGATGGCGATGCCGGTCTTGCCGGCCTGGATGATCGTCTCCAGCGTGTAGGAGAAGCGGCTGACGACGTTGATGCGGAGAGCAGCCTCGCGGCTGTAGGCGCGGAAGCCGCTTGTAGTGTCGGCCACCCTGGTGCCCGAGATGCGGCGCACGACCCACGAGCCGAGCTTCTGAAGGAGCTTCTTGGCGCGCGAGAAGTCGGGGACGCTGTCGATATCGCGGCAGCCGATGACCATGTCAGCGGTGCCGCGGAGGATGGGCTCGACGAGACGAGGGATGTCCCCGCCGAAATACTGGTTGTCGCCGTCCGTGTTGACGATGATGTCCGCGCCCAGGCGCAGGCTTGTGTCGAGGCCGGCCCTGAAGGCAGCGGCCAGGCCCTTGTTGCCCACGTGCCGAACGACGTGGTGGACGCCGTGCTCGCGGGCCACCTCGGCCGTACGGTCGGTGGACCCGTCGTCGATCACCAGGATCTCCACCTCGCCGAAGCCGGGCACCTCACGAGGGATGTCGGCGAGCGTCGCCGGCAGGGTCTCCTCTTCGTTGTAGCAGGGGATCTGGACGATGAGCTTCATGCCGTGCGTTCTCGATGTGCGGCGATCCGCGTTCCAGGCCGCGCTCGGCCGGCGCTCTCGGCTACTCGAGGCCGTACTGGCGGAGCAACACGGACGTCTCCTCGTGGGCTCTGAGGCAGGGCACCGGGGTGATCCCCCGGGCGTCTGTCGCGTACAGGTCTGCCCCGTTGGCCAGCAGCAAGGCGCACACGTGCGGATGGTTGCCGAGCGCCGCCTCGTGAAGCGGCGTTCGGCCCATCTCGTCCGCCGCGTTCACATCCGCCCCGCGGGCAAGAAGGGCCGCCACGATGCCAGCGTGTCCTTCCGCGGCCGCCTCGTGGAGCGGAGTCCTGCGCCTGTTGTCCCGCACATCCACCCCCGCCCCATGGGCAAGGAGCAGTTCCACAGTCTCCCTGTGACCCTCGCCGGCAGCGCGGGACAGCGCAGTATGCCCGTCCTCGTTTCCGTTGTCGATGCTTGCCGCGGAACGGAGCAGGAGCACCTTCGCCACCTCAGTGTGTCCCTCCCTGGCAGCCAAGTACAATGGGGTCTCGCCGTCCTCGTCCTTGACTGTGGCGAGCGCGCCGTTAGCCAACAGGAGTTCAACAATCTCCTTATGGCCCCCCCTGGCTGCCCAATGCAAAGGCGTGCGCTCGTCCTTGTCCCGCGCATGGACGACGGAGGGATCGGCCAGGATGAGCCTCCTCACAGTCGCAAGTCTGCCATGCCGCGCGGCGAGGTGGACCGAGTTCCGCCGAGCAATGAACTCCCAGACGAGAGTGGCCGCCGACAGCGCAATGACCACGCCGCCGAGGATGACGGCGCGAGCCCTGTTCCTGCTCGCTGTCTGGGCCGCTGGCTTGCCCGCCGGCCCTCCCTCCAGCGGCGATGCACCGGTCCTGCTCGGCCTCGTCACACAGTCGTCTCCGTCTGGCTGGTTCGCCCTCCCGCGGATTCCGGCCCCGCCAGCGCATAGACTCGCGGTTTGCTGCGCGGGTCGAAATCACCCCTACGCGTCCCCCGGGGCACTTGGGGAGCATTATAGCGCGCAGCCTTGAGGTGTCAAACCGGCCGCAGCCGCGCCGCCCCACCCTTTCAGTGCCCGCGAAGCCGCGCGGCACGCGCCTCGAGGCAGCACGCTTCGGATTCCCCTAGCATCCGCTCCATCGTGAAGCTGGTGCGCACCCGTTTCAGCCCGGCCCGTCCCATCTGCGCGGCCAGCTCGGGCTCGGCCAGCAACCGGCCTATCGCGCCGCGCAGAAGGCCGGCGTCGCCGGCGGAGACCAGGAGGCCCGTATCGCCATGGGCGACCACCTCGGGCACGCCGCCCACGGCGCTCGCCACCACCGGCAGCCCCACCGCCATCGCCTCCAGCACCGCATGCGGCATGCCCTCGAGCAAGGAAGGCAGGACGAAGATATCCGCCGCACGCAGCAGGTCGGTCACGTCGGTCCGGAAGCCCGTGAAGACCGCCGCCTCGTCAATGCCCAGGCGCCGGGCATGGTCTTCGAGCGTCGCCCGCTCGGCCCCGTCGCCGACGACGAGCAGCCGCAGGTCCGGGAAGTCCCTGCGCAGCGCCGCGAACGCGTCGAACAGGCAGGCGTGGTCCTTGATCGGATGCAGCCGGCCCGTCACGATGAGCACGCGGCTGGCGCCCAGCGCGAGCTCGGCGCGGAGGCGCTCGCGTGCCGTCGTGTCCTCGGGAGGGATCTCCACGCCGTTGGGGATGGCGCGGATGCGCTCCTCGCCGTAGTAGCCGTAGCGAAGGAGCTCCCGGCGGGAATGCTCCGACGGCGTCACGTAGCGATCCGCCATGTAACGGTAGGTGAGCTTCGCGCCGTACGAGCGCTTCATCTCCCCGTTGCCCATCCGGCACAGGATGGCAGGTTCCCCGCCGCCGGCCAGGAGCCGTGCTGCCCACGCCATGCGAATGCACTGACGCATCTTGGTGACGACGAGGTCGATCGTGTGGCGCCTGTATACCTCTCGCAGCGTCCAGAGGTCGCTGGGGCGGAAGTCGCCGCGCATGCTGAGCTCGACCGCCGGGCAGCCGCAGGCGCGGCAGGTCTCGAGCCAGCGGGAGCCGGGCCTCCCACACACCGTCACGCGATGGCCACGCCCCACGAGATGCTTGGAGAGGGCCAGCATCCACGCCTCTGTCCCGCCCCACCCGCCGCCGCCGATCGGGCTGAGCAGGAGGGCGCTCAAGGGCGGTGTTTCCCGTGACACAGACACAGTCATCTGCCTCATGCTACGTGGCGCGGACCGGATCCTCGCTATAGCGCCAGCCCGATCGTGCCTTTGACGATCTCGGCGAAACGCTGCATGCCCGAGCCTGCCGCCAGTTGCCTCGCATGCCGGCGTGCGTTCGCGGAGAGACGTCCGTACACCATGGGGTCGTCGAGCTTGCGCAGGGCCTCTACCCACCGGCTGATGTCGAAGATGTCATGAATGAGGATGCCACCGTCACCGACGGCCTCAGGGATCCCCCCGCGGGCGCTTGCCACGCTCGGGATGCCGCTGGCACCCGCCTCCACGAACACTCGGCCGAATGGCTCCTGCCAGATTGAGGGACCGAGCAACACGCGTGTCCGCCCGTAGACCTGCCGCATGTCATCGGTCCAGCCCATGCACTCGACGTTCTCGAGCCGCCCCAGCTCCCGCGCTCGTCGGCGGCTGGCGCCAGCGACCAGGAACCGCCTGTCCTGCATGCACTTGGCCACCTCGAGGAAGATGGGCAGACCCTTGGTATCCTGGGGCTTCACAAACAAGGTGCACTCGCGCTGGTCGGGGGCGCCCTCGACCTCGTAGAGACGCAGGTCAATGGCCGGATACATCACGGGAGCGTCAATGTCATAGAAGCGGCGGATCACCTTCCGCACATACTGGCTATTGGCCACCACCACGCTCGCCCTGCGAAAAGCTCCCTCGTACTCGTGGAGCGCGCGCTCCACTGCGCCGAATGTCATGCGGAGCCGCCACGGCAGACACGCCTTGCAGTCCCTGCTGCATTCCGCGAGCGCGTCGCGAGCTCGGAACTGGGTAGGGCAGAACATGGCGTACGCGTGGACCATCACGACGACCGGAATGCCTCGGTCCGCCGCCACCGACACTGAGCTGAGCAGCAGGCGGTTCTGTGTCACGATCAGGTCCGTTGGGTGCTTCGAGAGGAACTCCTCAAGAAGTGGACGCCAGTGGCGGTTCCACCGCAATGTGTCGCGGTAGCGGTGTCGCAGGAACTGAGGGTTGGGCAGCGGACGAGCGTGCACGCGCACAGGTCCGTCATCGTGTGAAGCGGGCCCCCGCCCCTCCTGAAGCACGCGGATGGAGTGGCCGCGCTCCGCCATCGCCAAAGCGAGCGCCTGTACGCACCGTTCGGCGCCCCCGCTGCCGTGGCTGTAGTTGTCGAGCGAGAACAGAACGTTCACGGACACGGCTCCTGCACGTCCTGTTCTCCGTGGCGTACAGCACGGGCCTTAACAGGGGTGCGGGTGGTGCAACGTCGTCCTCCATTGACGGGGACACAACGAACGCGTGTGCACCCGGGGGGCTGCCTTCGACCGCCATCGTGGAAGATCACGATGGCGCCTCCCACCCTCGGAGTTGCCCATCCACCGACATGGCGGCGTTGCATGCTTGCCTGAGCAGTTGGACCACCTCGACTCCGCGCTTGCGAGACAGACATGCGGTGGGGCAGGCAACAGGCGGAAGTATAGAGGTTGCCGCACGCTCTGTCAACTGAGGCCGAGGCAGAAAGAAGGTCTCCGCCACCGCCTTTGCCTGGCGAGCTGGCCATATGAGGAAGCCAAGGCCTGCGCCCCCCTGGAGCAGGCTTTTCTGCCTCGCCCTCTGAGAGAAAGACAGCGTGCAAGAAGGCGTGCCAATTGTCTGCGGCGGCGGGCCACACTTCGGTGAAGTGCTACAGGCCGAGATGTCTCAGGCTCGGGCCCGCGCCGCCGCGTCATCGTGGTCGGCCGCGGAAGCGACCGGCCCACCGGTTGGCGGAAGCGCGGGCGCCTGAGGGCCGGCGGTCAGTCGGGCGACCAGCCATCCCGGCCCAGGAGCCACTCGCGCGCAGGGAGGGAGCCGACGTGTCCGCCGGCGTAGAGGACGTTGCAGCGGTCGCCGTGGCGGAAGGGGGCGCCGCCGCAGACCCACGAGGTGCTCTGGAGCGTGTCGGCAACGCCGTCATTGTCCCAGTCATGGACCCACGGCCATGCGTCGGGGGGCGTACCGGCGGTGGACAGGCGTGGGGGGCGCTGTCCAGGGGTTGGGCAGCGCCGAGGCCACGGGATCAGCCCCCGCCGTGGGGGCCGCCGGATCGAGGGATCGAGTCCTGGCCGGAAAGCCACTTCCCTTGGCCCGGAGCCCGCGGGCATCTCGGTTGGCTGGAGGCGTCCTCGGAAGCCACCGGCGATGGCTCCCTTCGCGTCCGGCCCTTACGTCCGTCCACGCCTCTCCCGTTCTCATGATGCTACACCGCGGTCACTCTGAGGACTTCTTCGAGGCTGGTGATGCCGGCGAATGCCTTGCGGAGGCCGTTCTCCAGGAGGGTGATCATCCCCTCTTCCCTGGCCCTCTTGGAGATGTCGGCGATGGTGGCGCCGCTTGCGATCAGGTCGCTGACGTCGGAGGTGACGGGCATCATCTCGACGACGCAGGTCCGCCCCTTGTAGCCGCTGCCACCGCATTTCTCGCAGCCTTGCCCTTTGTACACTCGGGGACTACTGCCGAGGTCTTTGGGCAGGGAATCGCGGTACTTGTCGAGGAATCGTTCTGGCACCTTGGTGGGCCTCTTGCACTGCTCGCAGACCTTGCGCACGAGGCGCTGGGCCTGGCAGAGGTTGAGGGAGGCGGCTAGGAGGAAGGGCTCGGTGCCCATGTCGAGCAGTCGGGAGATGGCGCCGGGGGCGTTGTTGGTGTGGAGGGTGCTGAGGACGAGGTGGCCTGTGAGTGCGGCCTTGATGGCGACGCCGGCGGTCTCCTGGTCGCGGATCTCGCCGACCATGATGACGTCGGGGTCCTGTCGGAGGATGGAGCGCAGGCCGCTGGCGAAGTCGAGGCCTGCCTTGGCGTTGTGCTGGACCTGGTTGATGCCGTAGAGGTTGTACTCGACGGGGTCCTCGAGGGTGATGATGTTGACATCGTCCTGGTTGAGGGTGGTGAGTGCGGAGTAGAGGGTGGTGCTCTTGCCGGAGCCTGTGGGGCCGGTGACCAGGCAGATGCCGTTGGGCTGGCCTATGGCCTCGAGGAACATGTCGCGGGCGTCGGGCTCGAAGCCCAGGGCGGTGAAGTCGAGCTTGAGGCCGTCTTTGTCCAGGATACGCAGGACGATTTTCTCACCGTGGTAGGTGGGGAGGATCGAGACTCGCAGGTCGATCTCGCGGTCCTCGTAGGTGAGCTTCATCCGGCCGTCCTGCGGCACGCGGTGCTCGGCGATATCGAGGTTCGCCATGATCTTGATGCGTGAGGCGAGCGATGGGTAGACGCACTGCGGGCCGTTGAGGACGGGCACGAGCTTGCCGTCCTGGCGGTAGCGGAGGCGGAACTCGGTTTCGTAGGGCTCGAGGTGGATGTCGCTCGCACCGCGGGTGATGGCGCTGTTGAGCATGAGCTCGACGAGCTGGACGACGGTCTCCTCTTCCTCGTCCTTTCCGGAGCGGGGCCGGGCGGCGCGGTTCTTGGCCTGCTCGACGGCCGCGTGCATTTCCTGCTCGGACGCGGCGTGGCGGGTGAGTCGGACGCGCGCCTGCTCCTCTTCCTCGATCTTCTTGTAGTTCTGCTCGATGGCGTCGGCGATCTGCTTCTCGGTGGACGCGGCGACGAGTACGACGCACTCGGTTTGGCGCCGGACCTCGTCGAGGGCCGCGAGGTCCAGCGGGTTCGCCATGGCCACGGTGATGGTGCCGGCGATGTGCGAGACGGGGAGGAGCTTGCGGCGTTCGCACAGGGGGCGGGGCACCATGTCGAGGGTCTCGCGAGGTGCCTGGAAGCCGGTGAGGTCGAGATAGGGGAGATGGTCGAGAAGGCCGCAGAAGAAGGCAGCACAGTCCTCGCCCGACAGGCCGGCCTGTTCGGTGATCTGGAGGTAGAGCGAACCGCCCGCCTCCTGTTGCGTATTGAGGATCGCGGCGACCTGCTCCTCGTCGAGGTTGGCGCCGGCGAAGAGCACTTGGCGCAGGCGGCTCCTGGCGGTCTGCTTCATTGCTCCTCTCCCGAGGAGTCGGGTGCCGCCGTCTCGTCGGCCCTCCGCAGCCCCTCGACCACGGCCTCGATGCTCCCTGCCAGATCGCCGCCGTCGGCCGAGGCGGCGACGGAGGAATTGTCGTCCTTCTGGCGGCCGCTGCGCTCGGGGTGGAAGGCGGCGTCGAGGAGGGCATCGAGTCCGGCGACCGAGCAGAGCACCAGGCGGGCTTCCAGCCCGGTCTCCTCGTGCACCCACTCGGCGAGATGGGGGTCCAGCGGGTTGGTCGTCGCCAGCGTCACGAAGCCCTTGGCCCTGCTCAACGGCATGACCCGACGCTCGCGGCACGCCGTTTCCGGCAGCAGGGCAGCAACGTCCGGCGCCACCGAGCAGCCCTGAGCGGCGAGCCAGGGGATGTGCAGAGCCCGGACGAGCAGGCCCCGCAGATAGTCCTCGGTGAGCATCCCCTCGCGGACCAGGACGTCGCCGAGGAACTCGTCCGGGTACCGCTCGATGAGCGGGCGGGCCTCGTCGCGCTCGAGCACGCCCGCGTCTTCGAGGAGGCGCATCAGCTCGCGCGAGGACGCCGCCGCAGGGGTCTCCCTGCCCCGAGGCGCGGCGCCGGGCGCCGCGGACGGGCTGCCGCCGTCTGGGTCGCTCATTGAAGCTCAGCCTCCGCCGATGGACTGGGTGATCTTGATCATGGGGAGGAAGATCGCCATGACGATCCCGCCGACGATGAGCCCGAGAAAGGCGATGAGCAGAGGCTCGATCATGGATGTCAGGCCCTCGACCGCCGCGGTCACACGCTCGTCGTAGAAGTCGGCGATACGCTTCAGCAGGGTGTCGAGCTGCCCTGTCTGCTCGCCGACGGCGATCATCTTGACGAGCATGGGCGGGAACGCCTTGTGCTGCTCGAACACGCTGGCCAGGCTCGAGCCGCTGCTCACGCTCCCGATCGACTCGTGCACGGCCAGGGCAATCACCGCGTTCCCCGAAGCCTGCTCGACGATGGACAGGGCGTCGAGGATCGGCACGCCGCTGGAGAGCAAGGTGCTCAGGGTCCGGGAGAAGCGGGCGATGGCCACCTGGCAGAAGAGCTTCCCGAAGATCGGGACATTCAGCTTCAGCATGTCGAGGCAGAAGGTGCCGCGCTTGGTCCTCGATACGACGACGAACAGCGCGATGGCTGTGGGCACGCTCAGGCCCACGAGCAGGGAGTGTGCCCGCGCGAAATTGCTGATGGCCAGCACGATCTTCGTGGGCAGCGGCAGGTCGCCCTTGATCATGGTGAAGATGTTGGCGAACTTCGGGACGACGACGAACATGAGCACGCTCGCCACAACGGCGATGAGGATGGTGGCGATCACGGGATAGGTCATTGCCGACTTGACCTTCTGCTTGACCCGCTCCGACGACTCCATGTAGTTGGCCAACTGGTTGAGGATCGTGTCGAGCTTGCCGCTGGCCTCGGCGGCGCGGACCATCGAGATGTAGATGTTCGGGAAGATCCGCCCGTAGTGGGAGAACGCCCCCGAGATGCGCTCGCCCTGCCGAATCCGCTCGAGGATGTCGTAGAGCACCTCCTGGAACCGTTCGGCGTCGCACTGCTCGGCCAGGGTCTCGACGGCCTGGTCGATGGGCAGCCCCGCCCCCACCATCGTGGCCAACTGGCGGGTGAAGGTCATGAGCAGCTCGCTCTTGACCCTGGTCTTCGCCAGAGTGGACGGGTCGGACTTCTCCCGCGCCGGCTCGGACTCCGCCTTTGGCGCAGCGCCGTCCGCAGGCTCGGCAGAGACGACTTCCCAGCCCATCTGCGAGAGCGTGCCGACCACGGCATCTCGGTCCTCGCCGGACATTGTGCCCGACTTGGTCCGGCCGTCGCTGCGGGTGGCGGTGAACGCGAAGGTGGGCATATCAGCGGATGTCCTTGAGCACGCGCGGGGCCGGGGCAGCGCCGTCGCGGGGCCAGCCGGGAGGCGAGACGGGGATGCCTTCGAGACCGTGCTGCCTGCTGTGCCCGCGGACACTGCGGGTCGCCCGCCGCACCTCTGCGTCGATGGCTTCGTCGTCGAGCACGGTGGCGGAGACGAGGACGATCAGGTTGCTCTTCTCGCGGACCGTCCGCTTCGTGGTGAAGACCCTGCCGATCCAGGGAAGGTCCTTGAGCAGGGGGACCCCGCGCTCGAGCACGCTCTCGTTGTGGCGGATCATCCCGCCGATCACGAGCCATTTCCCGCTCTGCATGGTGACCTCGGTGGTCGTCGAGCGGGTGTCGATGATGGGCGCGGGGGGGTCGGTGTCGGTGTAGCCGGTGAGCTCCTTGACCGACGGCTCGATGCTCAACGCCACCCTGTTTCCCCCCAGGACGCGCGGCGTGACGGTCAGCGTGACGCCCGTTTCCTCGAACGAGACCTGTTCGTCGGTCACGGTCACCTGGTCCACGATGCGCGTTGTGCGGGTGATGACGGGCACGCGGTCGGTGATTTTCATGACGGCCTCGCGGCCGTGGGTGGTGGTGACGTTGGGGGCAGACAGGACCTCGGCGACGTCCTTCTGCACGAGCGCGTCGAGGGTGGCCAGGATGTTGTCGTTGACGACGGAGAAGACCAGCGTGTTGGCAGCGGTCGACTCCTGGCTCAAGTCGAAGGTCAGGGTGGTGGTCGTGTCCTCGCGGCGGTCGCAGATCGCGGTGAGGTCGAAGCCGAGGCTCTTGGCGCGATCGGTCTTGACCTCCACGAGGCGTGCCACGATGGCGACCTGGCGGGGCGGGGTGTCTATGGCCTCGAGGATCTGCTGGGCCTTGGCGATCTCCTCGACGGTCCCCGAGATGATCAGGTAGCCGGAGTCGGGGTCCTGGCTGATCTTCTGCGCGTCGGACAGGGCGTGCGGCACGAGCAGCTTCGCGGCCTGTTCCGGCTGGACGTATTGCAGGCGGACCGTGTGCACCTGGATCAGCGGCGGCGGGGGAGGCATCTCGATCTCGGCGCGCGGCGCGATGCGGTAGATGTCGCCCTCCTCCTGCACGAGCGAGAAGCCGGCGTTCCGCAGGATCAGCACCAGCGACTCGAGGGCGGGAGCGTCGTCCAGGCGCACCGTGACCGCGCCGGTCAGCTTGTCGCTGCCGACCACGTTGAGGCCCGAGGCGGCCGCGATGCCCGTGACGACGGCCCGCAGGTCGGCGGACTCGAAGGAGACCGAGACCTTCTTCGCCGCCGCGGCGGCCCGCGTCGGCGCCGCCGCAGCGTCAGCGGCCCGCGGGCACAGGCAGAGCACGAGCAGCCAGATTGCTGCTACTCTCGGCATGCTAATGGCTTCCTACCGCGAGCTGAGGCCGGCTTAGGGTCAGGGTCACCTGCTTGCTGCCGTGGGCGAGCACCACGGCCTCGGCGCGGACGGACACCACGCTCACACCCGCCGAGACGCTGTCGCCCGGCCCGTAGACCTTGCCGTCGATGATGGCAAGGCTCCGATCGTCGGCGCGGATGGTCCCGTTCAGGGTCAGATCGAGGCTGTCGCTCGCCGCGGCCTGCTGCGCGAGGCGCACCTCAGCGGCCGTCCTCGCGAACGGGTCGCGGAGGTCATCGGCCTTGTAGGCCACGGCCTGCTGCGCGACCCTGCTCAGATCGATCTCGACCGTCACGGGCTCTTCGCCCGTCTCTGGCGGCTGGCCCGGCTTCGGCGGCTTGCCCGGCTTGCGGGCGCTCCCCTTCTTCCCTTTCTTCGCTGCCTTTGCCTGCGCGCTCCGCCCGACCACAGGCTTCTTGTTCACCGCGCCGAACACCATGGGGCCGAGCTGCCAGACCATGGCGCCGCCAGCGCCGACCATCAGGACGACCATCATCAGCTTCTTCTTCTGCTTCTGCTTCATCACCGTCTCCGTCCGCGTGCCGCGGTCGGGGCCTGCTCCTGTCTCAGGCGCCTCGGGCCTCGCCTGCGCCCTCGTCCCCGGCTTCGCCCTGTGGGGCGTCGCCGGTCCCGTAGACGTATGCCACCAGGTTCGCGACGATCGCGTGCTCGCCGCTGTGAGCCAGGTTTGTCCTGATGATCCTCAGGAACGTCTGGTGCGATTCGATGCGCGCCATGAATCGTGCCACGTCGTGGTAGCTGCCTTCGACCTCCAGCTCGTAGGGGAAGGCCTCGATGCCCCTGCCTACGGCGACCGGCTCGCCAAGGCGTGCCTGGCGAATCTGGAGGCCCTTCGCCTTCGCGAGCCCGGCGAACTCGGCGAGCAGCGCCAGGCGCCGGCGCTGGCTGGGCAGCCGCTTGTCGAACTCGGCGAGCTGGGCGCGCAGCGCGGCGTTCTCCTTCTCCAGCCGGAGCAGCTCCCGCTCCCGCTCGTCCTTGTCGTGCACTGCCTGCTTGGCCTTGTCCAGCTCCTGCTTGGCCTTGGCGGACCTGGCGCGAGCAGGCCCGAGGAGCTCGATGCGGACGGCGACGGCCGCCGCGACGGCGATCAGGCCGAGGCAGACGGCGATCACGATGTCCTTGCGGCGGATGACTCGCTTTCTCGCCATGCGGCCGTCCCCCCTACTTCTTCTTCCTGTTCTCCGGCTCCTTGTCCCCGTCGGTCGTCTCGCTGGGCGAGGCGTTTCGGAAGGCCATGGAGATCGAGAAGGTCTCGACGCGCATCTCGCCGCGCCGCGCGCTGTTGCAGTCCTCGAGTTTCACGTCGTGGAAGACCCGCCGCACTGCCGGCTGAGCGCTGAGAGCCTGGAGGAACAGCGGGATGTCCACGTTGGCCTCGTCCTCGGTCCCGTAGCCCGAGATGGTGGCCAGGGGCTCGCCGGTGTCGAAGCGTACCTCGGTGAGCCGCACGTTCGCGGGGGCCGACGCCGCCAGGGCCTCGAGCAGTTCCGTGCACGGGAAGCCCTTGCGGCTCAGTACGGTGACGAAGGCGGCCCGGGACACGAGTGCCTCGCCCTCGTGCTTCGCGTCGGCCAGCTTGCGGTCCACCTCGCTCGACTCCTGGCGGGCGCTGGCGAACTTGTTGAGCTCCGCCGCAAACGCTTGGGCCCGTCCCCGCGCGTGCGCCGTGGCGGCGAGCTGCTGAGACGCCCACCCCAGGCAGGCCGCCAGGAGCCCGGCCAGCACCAGGTACGGCACCAGGTTGACCGCCGTTGGCCGGAACTCCGCTGGGATCAGGTTAATCCGCACGGCCGGCTCCTTCGGACAAAGCGGCGGCGACGGCCAAGGCGTGATGCGGCAGGTCCAGGTCGCCTGTCCGGTCCTCCAGCGCGCCACCGCAGTTGAGGAGCTCGACGTCCAGGCTCAAGTCGTCCCGGAGCATGCCCGGCAGGCGTGCGTCCTGGCTCGATTCTCCCATCAGGAACAGCCTTTCTACGGGCTGCGCCACAAGCTCGATCTCGAAGTAGTCGAGGGTCTTGCCCGCCTCTTGGACGATCCAAGGCAGCCGCGTCGTCGGCAGCACACCGTTCGGCACTGTCCTCGTGGAGCCGGCGTTCGAAGTCGTGCCCTTTGGCGATCCAGCCGACACCTCCTCGACGTCGGCCTTCATGACCGACCGCGAGAGCAGTACCTTGTCGCCCTTCAGGATGTGGATCTCTCCCCAGGTCGGCCCGACGTCCAGGACCGCGAGCGGCGCCGAGTCCGCTGCTCCGGTGGCGGAGAGCAGGTTTGCCAGCGACACGGTCTCGACTTCCATGGCGTCGATCTTGCAGCCTGCGTCCGCGAATGTGGTCAGGATCAGCCTCAGCCTGGTCATGGGGATACTGGCCACGAATACCCGGTAGCGGTCGGGGTAGCTGTGGAGGATCTCGAACTGGTAGGAGATGGGGCGGTCAGACTCCCGCTTCCACACGTCGTCGAGCTCGAGCGCCACCGCTTCGGCCAACTGGTCGGCTCCGAGACAGGGCATGTCCAGGAAACTCGTCGCCGCCAGATCGCTCGCCAGCGTCAGTGTCACGCTCGCAGCCTGTAGCGGGACAGCCTTCCTCGCCTTCCTCACGAACGCCGCAACCCTTTCTGCTGGCCACTCGTCAGGCCGTCGGGGCAATGCCTCACTGAATACATTGAGCACACAGGGCTTCCCTTTGGCCGAGCCGACGCGGGCGACGGTCATCGCGCCACGGCCAACGTGGATGCCCACCGTCTCGGGGTGCCTCTTGCGTCTGCGCAGTAGCGAGCGGAGCATGGCGGCGCCTTGAAGCGACGGTCAGTCCTCGGGCAACCCTGAGCCGCAAGACGGCTCACACCAGGCTCCACGCCCAGTGAAGTCCGTACATAGGCGAGTGCCCGATGAGGGCGTGCGCAAATCCCGTGCCATAGCCTCAGCGATCTCCCTATGGCGGCCCAGCACCGCCGTAACTTCCACGCACATCAGCGTTTCCGCCGCAGGGAGGACGGCCCGCCGAGGCCCTTGCAGGGGCGCCCCGCAGGCCGCGGTTGCCGACGGCAGGAAGCATGTTCCGAGGGGGGCCTCCGTTGCTCCGCGAGCGGCAAGCCCCGGGCGGGCTGGCTCTGCTTCGCTGTGTGCCCAACCTGTCTCTTCGGTCGCGGGTGCAATCCGTGTCAGGGCGCGGGTGCGTAGGACTGAAGGGTCCACGTGCCATCGCTCTTCTGCATGTAGAGCGTCACCTGGTACTCTGCCGCCGGCTCGTCCGCAGTGGGCCACCAGGCGTCCACCTGCACGCGCCGCCTGGGATCCTGTTCGGGCAGGGTGATGTCGGTTATGGCGAAGGAGTACTGGCCGTAGGGCTCGCCCTGGTCATCGGTGAGCGACAGAACGCCGCTGGTCTCTGAGCCAGCCCCGGCAGCGATCCGCGCCATGGCGTGAGCCCGAGCGGCCTCGGCTACATAGAACGCCGCGGAACGGGCGGTCCGCTGGCCGTCGGCGCGCAGCGCGCTCAGCAGGTGGCTCGTCGCCACGCCGGCGAATGCCGAAAGCACCAGGAGCAGCAGGGAGACCAGGACCAGAGCGGTGCCCCGCTGTCTGGCTCCTGTTGCGGAAAGTCCCTGTCTAGTTCCTCTGTCCCACATGGCGTATCGCCTCGACCTCGATCGGTTCGCCTCGTCGGGTGCGGCTTCGCGCCGCGATCGCCAGCCGCCACGGGCTGCCCTCCGTCACATCCAGCCGCGAGACGCCGGCGCACAGGACCAGGTAGTTGGGCGCCGCGTCGGGGTTCCCGTCATGCCGGTCGATGACGAGCGCTTGCCCCAGTTGATCGCGCAGCGAGATGGAGTCCGAGGTGACCGGGGACGCGCCCCAGAACTCCAGTGGGAACTGGTACCCTGTGCCGTAGTACACGTAGCGCCGCAGTTGCCGTATCCCGCCCTCTGTGACGTAGGGGCAATAGACGATGACAGCGTGCCACGACGGGCGGTAGTCCGCCGCGTAGCGGAAGGCCCCCGAGGCGTCGCGAGCCGAGGCGAAGGCGACGGCCGTTTGAGGGTCGTCGAACCCGCTCTGCGCGAACGTGTGGGTGGCGATGGTCGCCGCGTCCGTCTCCCGGAAGTCGCGTTCCAGCATGGTCAGCGCCTCCAGGCATTCCCACATGATCTGGCCTTTCCTCGAGCTGAGGGCGAGAGCGTCCGAGCCGCTCTCCACCGCCATGACGAAGAGCCCGAGGATGGTGATCATCAGGGCCATGCAGACCGTCAGCTCCAGGTAGGTGAATCCCCCCTGGGCAAGCGCTGCGCCGGATCTGCGACGGGTGCGTCCCATGGCTGTCCTCACGCGCCCCCACGCGGCCTCACTGGCTGACCTTGCCGAAGACGAGCTTGAGTTCCCGCGGCGCACTGCCAGTGGTTGAAGGCACTTCTGTCCGCAGGATCACCTTGGCCCACCCGGCGTCGAAGACAGCGTCGCCATCGCCGTCCTGGACGACGACGGAAGGAGGGTTGTGGTACTGCGCGTGGAGCTCGGCTGAGGTGCCGTCCCACGCCAGGATCTCCTCAGCCAGGCTGTGGAGGGCCGCATCGGCCTCCTGCCGGCTTCGCAGCGCCTCGCCCTGCACCGACGTCATCACGAGCAACTGGATGAGGCAGGTCATCGTGACGGCCAGAAGGGTCAGGGCGAGGGCCAGTTCCACGAGGGTCATGCCCCGGCGGCAGGGTCGTCTCGCGCCGGCGCCGCTCATGGGCGGCAGTCTCGTGGCACGCATGACAGGCTCCCTTGCGGCCGCAGATGTGAGAGGCGGCCTGGGGGCGGATGGGCCCCCAGGCCGCCGTGGCGCATCACAGTGGCCGTGTCGCGAGGACCGCGACCGGCGGGAGGGCAGGGCTACTCGCTGATGGGCGTCCAGACGGAATCGGCGTTCTCAGGCGCCAGGGTCCAGTTGGCGACCGACGCTTTGCCGGAGATGTCGTAGCCCCCTGCGGCCCAGTCGCTGCCGGTGAGGTCCCATTTCGTGGTGAAGGTAGTGCCGAAGTCGGGCCCGATGTCCGAGGTGTCGAAGTTCCCCTCGTAGATGGTGCCCGCTGTGGTGATGCAGAACTCCTTCTCGCCGCTCTTGGTGTCTTCGGCAGGGCAGGCGCAGAAGCAGTACGTGTAGTCGGTGCTCGCGAGCTCGCCGAACAGGTAGCCGGACTTCCGGCCGCCGGCGATGGAGCTATCGATGAGGTCTTCGCTGGCGAGCGCGGCGAGCGTGCCATAGGTCCCGTACTTGTTGATGTACGTGCCCTGAGCGCTCATGACGGCGCGCAGGCTTCCGATGGCGGACGCCTCGTTCGCGCTCATTCGCGACTTCATGAGGTTCGGGATGGCGAAGGCCGCGATGATGGCGATCACGGCGAGCACGATCATCAGCTCCACCAGCGTGAAGCCTTTTCGGTTCCTCTGCATCCGCATGTCTCGATTCCTCCGTGTTTGGCCAAGCCCCGCTGCCGCCCCCGGAGCGCCCGCCCCGGTCGCAAGGCGTCGCAGTGCAGGCTCGGTTCGTCCCTGACTGAGCTCCAGCGATCACTCGCTGATGGGCGTCCACGTGTCGGACTCGTCCTCGGGGGTGAGGGTCCAGTTGGACCCGATGTCCCCCTCAGCCGGGTAGCCGCCCGAGGTCCAGGCGTTGCCGGTCTGGTTCCACTTGGTCGTATAGGCGCCGCCCCAGTCCACGCCGATGTCGGCCGTGTCGAATGTGGCCTCGTGGATGGTGCCCGTCTGGGTGACACAGAACTCCTTCTCGCCGCTCTTGGTGTCCTCGGCGGGACAGGCGCAGAAGCAGTACGTGTAGTCGGTGCTCTTGAGCTCCCCGAACAGGTAGCCGGACTTCCGGCCGTTGCCGAGGGAGTTGTCGATCAGCCCCTCGTTGAAGAGCTGTTCGAGGGTCCCATAGACCCGGTACTTGTTGATATACGTGCCCTGGGCGCTCATGAGCGTCCTCAGGCTGCCGATCGCCGACGCCTCGTTGGCGCTCATCCGCGACTTCATCAAGTTCGGGATGGCAAACGCGGCGATGATGGCGATGACGGCCAGGACGATCATCAGTTCCACGAGCGTGAAACCGCGACGTCTGCGCTTCCTCATCGTCTCACCTCAACGGATCCCAAGGATCTTCGGATTCGGCCCGCCGGACCTCCGTATCCGGAACGAGGGCTCAAGTATACACGTCTTGCATCCGTCTCCTTTCTCATTCCCAGGCTCCCCGAGGGTCGTGTTTGCTGCTCTCCATCGCCAATACTATCGGGCGAAACCCGTTCAACATCCATCAGGAGATTCCGGAGGGGGGTTGGGGAATATCCTGAACGCCTCTGGAGCGGGACCGCCAGAGAGAGAAGCACAATACCACAGGTTGCAGAGCAGCCCGGCACCGGCCCCCACCAGTTGGGGGAAGGACTGCGGCGGGACATGAGTGGGGGAAGAAGGGCAACAAGGCCGGGAAAAGGCAGGTGAATTGGCCTACGGCCGGCCCCGGGGGACTTGCGGCGGGGCCGGCTCGAGGGTGATGGCCAGCCCCGTCCATTCGCTCAGCAGGTCGTCGCGGGCGCAGACGAACCGCCCCTGTGCGGGGTCCGCGACGACCACCTCGTCGTCCCGAACGGCCAGAACCGCGACGCAATGCGGGGCGCCCCCGAGCCGCTGTGTCCGGGCCAGGAAGGGGGTGGGGAGGCCGTCCAGCTCGTCTGGCGCCGCCCGGCGGATCGTGGCGCGCCGATGACGCCGCCTGAGCGCCATATTCAGCCCACGGCACAGCTCGAGCTCAGAGACACCCTCGCCCGGCCGCAGCAGACACAGGTTCGCCACCTCCCCCTCGCTCGCAGCCACCCCCGCCGCCCGGAGCAGTGTCAGGCCGGCCGCCGGGCCGCACGAGTAGTCCGTCCCCTGGCGGTAGATTGCCCCGCCCTCCAGGCGTCCGGGCATGGCATACCGGGGCTGGAGACACAGAGCCACGTTGTGCCACAGAAGCCACGGAGTCAGCAGGACGAGCGCGGCAAATGCAGGCCGGCGAACAGCCTGTGTCCGAAGCCGCGCGGCCAGCGCCACTGCGACGAAGACGGCCAGAGGCCCCTCCCACGTCGCGAAGTACAGGTAGTCGTCGGACAGCGCGAGCAGGTGCTGCTCCACCTCGGGGTGGCCGTGCAGGAACACCCGCACTGCGAGCCCCACCGCCCCAAGGCCGATCCACGGGCCGATCCGCATCCAGCCTGCCCGACGGAACCGCCATCCCAGCGCCCCCGACAGCACGAGCATCGCCGCATTCGCCACCAGGTACCACACAGCCATCGCTGCCGCACTCCTTCGCCGGCGAGGCCAGGAACCGGGAGATGCCCAGTCCCCCTCACCGATCCTCACTATAGCAATCGGGATGCCAGCGGCAGCCATGCGCGTCGCATCGCTGTAAGTGGTGTGGCACACAGCACATGCGCTTCCAACTGGCGAAGGCGAGAGTGCCCCGTCGCGGGCGAGCGGTCCGTTCCTCCTGACTCCGGACCATCGCAGAGCGCGAGATTCTTCCAGAAGTCCTTCGCAGCCCAAGAGATAGCCCATAATCCGGTGAATCTGGCAGCGTTGCCTGCGCTGGAAGACTCGCGCCGGACCTCCTGCCGGTGCCTCACGGACCGGTCTCGCCCCGGCCGGGTCGCCTCGTGGATCGCGGGTTGTCTGGCGGTGCGGTTTTTGCTCGGTCATGCCCAATCTACCCCGCCCCAGGCGCCTCCGCCTACATCCTGCGCAGGCAAGGCGCCGAGAGAACCGGCGGAGGCTGGGAGACCAAACGGGCCAC